>PFPF01000007.1 GCA_002792915.1 Candidatus Micrarchaeota archaeon CG_4_10_14_0_2_um_filter_60_11
GCAGGGCAAGTTCAACGAGTACCGCGTGAACGACATGATTCTCGCGTACTTCAACGCGTGCGTGGTCTGCAGCGAATGCAAGCGGCCGGACACGCGCCTGGAAGAGCAGGGCCGCGGCGTGACGCTCCTCGTCTGCGAGGCGTGCGGCGCGCGCAAGCCCGTGAGGGTGTGAGACGATTATATGTTTAAACGACCCTTCAACCCCGACCAGCGCCTGCGGATGGCGCGCCCCGGCGAAATCTTCGGCGTGGTCATGCAGCTCTTGGGCGGCGCGCGCATGCGCGTGCAGTGCGCGGACGGCAAGCAGCGGATGGTGCGCGTGCCCGGAAAAATCCGCCGCTACATCTGGGTGCGCGAGGGCGACGTCGTCCTCGTGAAGCCGTGGAGCGTGGAGGGCGACGAAAAGGCGGACATCGCGTACCGTTACACCCGCCTGCAAGTCGAACAGCTCCGCAGGCGCGGATTGCTCAAGTAAAATTCAAGCTTTTACTGCTTTCCTCAATTCCGACGCCACCGTCCGCACTTCCTCTTCCGAGAGCGCGGGGTGCACGGGAAGCGAGAGAACGCGCTTGCAGAGTTCCTTCGTTACGGGTGTCGCGGCGCGCGCCTTGAACACGGAAAGCGAGTGCAACGGCTGCGGGTAGTAAATGCCGCTGCCTACGCCCGCCTCCTTCAGTTTCTCCTGTATCTTGTCGCGGTTGCGCGCGATTTTGACGGTGTACTGGTGGTACGCGTGCTTGCACCGCGAGTCAACGAAGGGCGTCGTTACTTTTTCCGCAGCGCCCGCGAGCAGCTCGTCCAACAGCTTTGCATTGCTACGGCGCTTCTGGGTCCAGCCGTCCAGCTTGCGCATTTGCGCGATTCCGATGGCGGCGTGAACGCTTGACATCCTGTAGTTGAATCCGATGTGCGCGTATTCATAGCGGCTTTTTTGGCCGATGTTGCGCCACAGGCGCGCCTCGTCCGCCAAAACATCATCGTCCGTGAGCAGCGCGCCGCCCTCGGCGGTCGTGAGGTTCTTGGTGGGATAAAAGGACAGCGTCGAAAACGCGTCGTGAAAGTTGCGCGAGCCCTCGAACTCCGCGCCGATTGCCTGGCAGTTGTCCGAAATTATTTTTATGCCGTTGGAAGCGCAAGCTTCCCGTAAGGCTGAAACGTCGTAGGCTTGGCCGTAAAGCGAGACGGGAATTATCGCCTTGGTTTTCGGCGTGATTGCCGCCTTGACCGCGTCAATGCCGATGTTGAAGGTTTTTTCGTCCACGTCCACGAAAACGGGTTTGGCGCCGACATAGCGGACCGCATTGGCCGTCGCGATGAAAGTGAAGTCGGGCACTATTACCTCGTCGCCCTTGCCAACGCCGAGCGCGCACAACGCCACGTGCAGGGCGGCAGTTCCGCTGGATACTGCGACGCAGTGCTTGTAGCCCTCGTAGCCCGCAACCGTCGCCTCGAACTCCTTGACCGCGGGGCCCTGCGTGAGCATTCCCGACTCGATGACCTTGCGTATCTCTTCCAGTTCTTCCGCGCCCACGAGGGGCTTTGCCACGCTAATCATTTTACGAACGCCTCATTAGTTTGAACCCGCATTCAAGGCACTTCTTCTTGGCGTCAAGCTTGCGCCCGCACTTGCACACCCAGCCGTGCCGCTTGGCCGGGTTGCCGTACACGAGCGCGTGCGGTTGCACGTCCTTGGTGACTATGCTTCCCGAGCCTGCCATCGCCCACTCGCCCACGGTTACTCCGGGAAGCACGATGGTTCCCGCGCCGAGCGAGCAGCCCTTCTTGAGCGTTACGCCGGCTGCGCACCAGTCGCAAGTCGCCTTTACGACCATGTCGGGGGTGCAGGCGCGCGGACGCTTGTCGTTCGCCAGCACGCAGTGCGGGCCGACCAGCACGCCCTCCTCGAGCGTGGCGCCGTGGAACAGGCTGGAATTGTTCTGTATCTTGCAGTTCTTGCCGATTTTCACGCCGAAGTCAACGTAAACGTTCTTGCCGAGTATGCAGTTCTCGCCGACGGACGCGTTCTCGCGCACCTGGCAGTAATTCCACACTTTCGCGCCTTTGCCGATGCGCGCCGTAGGCGCGACTTCAGCCGTCTTGTGCACGAATTTTTCAGCCATTGCCAATCACCCTCGATAAGCCGTCCGCCAGCGAGTAAGCCGGCTCGAAGCCCAGTTCGCGCCTCGCCTTGGAAACGTCAGCCAGCGAGTCCCTTACGTCGCCCGCCCGCTTGGGCGCGCGCGTTATGCGCGACTTGGTTTGCGTCAACTCGATTATTTTTCCCGCCAGGTGCTTCACGCTGGTCGGCTTTCCCGAGCCGATGTTGTAGGCCCCGCTTCCCTTTTCCGCGGAAAGAAGGAAGGCTTGCACCACGTCGTCCACGTAAATGAAGTCGCGCGTTTGCGAGCCGTCGCCGTTCACGCGCAAGTCGTCGCTTGCCCTTGCCGCGTTTATGAACGCGGGCACGACCGCCGCGTAGCCGCTCGAAATTTTCTGTCCCGGTCCGTAAACGTTGAACAATCGCAGGGAAACGCACTTGAGGCCGTACTCTTTCGCGTAAAACGCGAGCAGCCCCTCGCCCGCCAGCTTGCTCACCGCGTAAGGCGAGACGGGCGCCGGCAAATCGGTTTCCCTATAGGGCGTCTTGGGGTTGTCCCCGTAAACCGAGGCGGATGACGCAAAAACAACGCGGCAGTCCGCCTTGCGGCACGCTTCGAGCACGTTTACCGTCCCCTTCACGTTCACATCCGCGCAGCGCTGCGGTTCGCGGACGCTCATCGGCACGCCCACCATTCCGCCCAAGTGAAAAACCGTAGCCGCGCCCCCCATGGCGGCCTTGGCTAATGCGGCTTCGTCGAGCACGCTTGCCTTTATGAACTCCGCCTTTTTCGGGACGTTCGCCTTGCTTCCGCTGCTCAAGTCGTCGAGAATCGTGACTCCCCCTTTTGCAAGCAGGGCATTCGCGAGGTGCGAGCCGATGAACCCTGCGCCGCCGGTGACTAAGGCTTCCATTTTAGCACCTCGCCAACGATGCGGCGCGCCGCGTGGCCGTCGCCGTAAGGGTTCTTCCAGCTTTTCGCGTTCTTGATTTTTTCGAAAGCGGCAAGAATGCCTTTCGCTTCCACGCCCCCCAGCGCGGCGGCGCCGGCCTCGATTGATTCCGGCCGGTCGCTTGACTTGCGCAGCACGACGCAGGGCACGCCGAGCGTGCACGCTTCCTCCTGCAACCCGCCCGAGTCGGTCAAAATGCACGACGCGTTCTTTTCGAGCAACAGGAATTCCAAGTATCCCGGCGGCTCGACTAGCTTGACGCCCTTGGGCGCCTTTAGCCTGAATTCTTCCATGCGCTTCCTCGAGCGCGGGTGAATCGGGTAAAGCACGGGTTTCCCCTTGGCAACCTCGCCGAACGCCGCCAACAGTTCCTTGAACACGGCCGCGTCGTCCACGTTTTCCGCGCGGTGCGCGGTTACGAGATAATAGCCGTCGCGCTTCAAGCAATAATCCTCGAGCGTGTTCGGCCGCGATTCTTCCGCCAGCTTGATGTTTTGCAGCGTGGCGTCAACGCTCGTGTTGCCGGTAACGAGGATTTTGGGCGTGAACGAGCCGCGCGCCGTAATGAGCGCGTGCCCGCCGATGCCTTCGCCCAGCAAATTCTTCTTGGCGGCTTCGGTCGGCGCGAACAAATAGTCGCTCAAGTGGTCAACGATGACGCGGTTCGCCTCTTCGGGCATGCGCCTGTCGAACGAACGCAGCCCCGCCTCGACGTGGCCGATGAAAACGCCGAGCTTATACGCGGCGAGCGCGGCCGCCAGCACGGTGTTGGTGTCGCCCTGCACGAGCACGACCGCCGGTTTTTCCTTTTCGAACGCTTTTTCCACGCCGAGCATTATTTTTCCCGTCTGTTCGGAATGGGAACCAGAACCCGCGTGCAAATTGTATTTTGGTTCCGGGAGCTTGAGCTCTTCCATGAAAACGCGGTCGAGCTCGTAAGAGTAGTGCTGGTTCGAGTGGATTATGAAGTAGTCCGCGCCGCGGGCTTCCAGTTCGCGGATTAGGGGCGAGCACTTGATTATTTCGGGCCGTGTGCCTAACGCAACCGCGATTTTCACTTAAAACACCCTTTTTTTGCCTTTTTGCCGCTTGCAACGGCTCTCGTAACCACTAACACCAGTTGCCTTTTTTAATACGCGGCGGGTGCTTAATAATCCATGAGGATTCTCGTGTTCAACGCCGGCCGTTATTTGAGCCCGGAAGGCGGCGCAGTGCGCTTCAAGAACCTGGTGCCCGCGGACTCGGGCAACGAAGTTTACTGGATAGACCCGGTTTACTCGCGCGCCACCTACGACTCCGAGGCGGTGGAGGCGGAAGTGCCGAAAAGCGTGCACCTGGCCAAGGGCTTCAAGTCGTCGCCGAACCCGCTCGTCGAGCTTTACCAGCGCGAAAAGCACTTTTTGGAGGCGGTAAAGAAAACCGAGTGCGACGTGGCGGTTTACTATAACTCGTGGGGCACCTACTTCGCGCGCCGCTGGCTCAAGCAAAAGGGAATCCCGCTAGTCTTCGATTACACCGACTTGATGCACGCGTTCCGCCACGGCGTCCAGCGCAAGGTTGCGCGCTGGTCGGTCACGCAGGCCCTCAAGCAGGCGGACTTGGTGGTCACGACCGCGCAGGCGCTCTTCGAGGACGCGAGGCTGTTCAACAAGAACGTGCGGCTCATTCCCAACGGCGTGAACCAAGACTATTTCGCGGCGGCCAAGCCCCGCCCCGTGGAGCACCCGAACGCCGGCTTCGTTGGCGCGATGGGCGAGTGGGTGGACGTGGAGAGCCTGCTCGCCGCCGCAAGGGAATCGCCGGAAACGCGGTTTTACTTCGTGGGCGACGGGCCCAAGCGCAAGCTGGTGGACGCCGCGGCGCTGCCCAACGTCACGATTACCGGCTTCGTGCCTTACGCCGAGGCGCGCGACTGGATGGCTTCGTTCGACGTCTGCCTCGTGCCGTTCATAAAAAGCGAGCTGACCGACGCGGTGTGCCCAATCAAGCTGTTCGAGTACTGGGCTGCCGGCAAGCCCGTGATAGTTTCGCCCACGCAGGAAGTCAAGCGCATCGCGGACGACGCGGTGCTTTACGCTTCGAACGCGGCCGAATGGAAAACCCAGATTGCGGCGGTTCTTGACGACGAGAATCTGGCGCACGAGTTGAGCGAGAGCGGAAGGAAGCTGGCGAAAGGCTACGACTGGCGCAAGCTGGGTGCGGCTTACCAAGAGGCGCTGAAGGGGGTGGCGCGCAAGTGATCCGAAAGGCAGCGCGCTTTTCCGCGAGTGTCGTAGCGCCGGTAGCCTGGCGGCTTTACCTGCGCGAAAACGCGCGCAAGTGGCCGCGAGGCGCGCCTTGCGCCGTGACGCTCTCGTTCGACTACGACTACGTTTCCGACGTGGCGTGCATACCCGAGCTTTGCGACTTGTTCGATTCCTTTTCGCTGCCGTCCAGCCACGCGGTAGTCGGGAAATACGTGGAACGCTTCAAGCGCGAGCACGCGCGGCTGGTCGACAGGGGCGACGAGGTTATGAATCACACTTATTCTCACCCCGACGGGCCCTTGAATCCCGACGAGAAGTTCAACGGGCTGGGCGCGAAGCGCATGGAGGAGGAAATCGCGGGCTGCGAGAAGGCGTGCGAGCGCGTGCTGGGCGTCAAGCCGGTCGGCTTCAGGACGCCTCACTTCGGGAACCTCAACTCGCAACAAGTCTACGGCCTGCTCGAAAAGCGCGGCTACCTTTACTCTTCGTCCACGAATTTGACGACCACGCAGTCGCGCGGCGTTCCCTATCATCCGAACAAGCGCGACTTCCGCAAGGCGGGCGCGCCGCATTACAAGCTGCTGGAGCTTCCCGTCTTTTCTTGCCCGACGCACTATTACCCGGTTTTCGACTCGTGGCACTGCTTCGAGAGCAAGGCGCACTACTCGCACGGCGACTTCCACGCGACTTTCGCCAAGGCGCTTCGGCTTGCCGAGCGCTACGGTTCTTACTTGAATCTCTACTTCGACCCGCGCCACGTCGCCGGAACCAAGGACCTTGAAAAAATTCTGGAGACGGCCAAGCATTCTCGCGCGTGGGTCGCCACGAGCAGGCAGGTTGCGGAGTGGTGGCTGAAATGAACTGGCGACTCGAGCGTACGCTGGCGTTCGTGAAGGGCAAGCGCGTCCTGGACGTGGGCTGCTGGACGGGCGAGTACACCGCCGAGATAGCCCGCAAGAGCAAGGGGGAAGTGATAGGCGTCGACGTCTTGCCTTCGGCCGTAGCCAAGGCGAGGAAAAGGCAGCCGAGGCTGCGCTTCGAGGTGCGCGACGTGCTCCGCAAGCCTTTCCCGCCCAACTCGTTCGACTGCATCACCTTCCTCGAAGTCATAGAGCACGTGGACAACCCCGCGGGTTACCTGCGCGCCTTCCACAGGATGCTCAAGCCCGGCGGCATACTCGTCATCAGCACGCCGAACGCGGGCTCGTATTTCGGCCCGCTGCGCTATTTCAGGAGCCTGGACGGGAAAATAAGGGACATCGAGCGCGAGAAGCAGAACACGGGCACGCATCTGGACCACGTCTACTCCTGGGACCTGTTCACGCTCTACCGCATCCTGTACCGGAACGGCTTCGAGCACGTGGGGCACTCGTTCGCGAACGTCTCGCTCGGTCCGATAAACCTGGACTTCCTGACGCCCGTCGTCGGCCGCTTCAGCACGAGCGTGATAATCGCGGTGCGAAAGAAGAAGCGCAGTCGCCGCAAGTAGATTTTTTCTGCGCGCGGAAAAAAGGGAGCGGCGCTTGGTTTTCGCCTGTCTACTTGGCCATCGCCGCCAGGAGCCTGTCCGCTGAATTCTTGGCGGAATATTTTTTCGCTTCGGCGAGCGCGTTCGAGCGCAACGCGGCGCTCGCGCCCTTTTCGCAGGCGCGCAAAACGCGTTTTGCCAGCGAATCGGGGTTGCCTACCGCGTATAGCAAGCCCGTCTTTCCGTCGCTTATGATTTTCCGGACGAACGCCAGGTCGCCGGCTATCACGGGGGTGCCCGAGGCGAACGACTCGATTATGGACACGGGCGCGAACAGCGGCTCCTCTTTCTGGTAGGGGAAAACGAACGCGTCCGCGGACGCGAGGAGCTTCGGCGCATCGGCTTCGCCGATTAGGCGGATGTTTGCCGGGCGCGCCCCGCTTTTCAGGTAGCGTTCGAAAACCCTGCGTCCTTCGCCCTTTTCCAGGCAGGGCACGGCAACGACGAAATCCAGGCCCGGAAGCTTTTTCGCCGCCGCGGCGAAGTCGGCCAGGCCGCGGACGCGCAGCAGGTAGTCGAAAACTTCCGGGGAAAAGTCCTTCGCGCCGGTCATGAAAAGCACGGTTTTTTTCGCGCCCATGCCGAATGCCGCCCTGTCGCGCCTTGCCGGGTTGAACTTCGAAAGGTCCACGGCCGGCGGCACCCACTCCGCGCCGTCCTCCCTGGTCGGCGTAATGATTTTGTTGAACGGCTTGCCCCAGCGCAGCACCTGCCTCGGCCCGCCCCACAGGTAAATTCCGAACGGCACCGACTCCAGCTTGTGGAAAAGCGAGAGGATGCACAGGTAGGCGATGTTAAGGAAGTTGAAACCCGCCGGCGGGTGGTATTCCACGAAGTCCGGCTTTCCAGCGCGGATTATAGCGCGCAGCTTCCCGAGCGAGCGGAGGAAGCCGAAGCCGTCCCCGGTCTTCACCACTTCGTACCGCACGCCGGACTCCGCGTAAGAGCGTCTTTTGGGCCCCGTTGAGAGGAACGTGACGTCGGCTTTTTTGGCGAGCGACTCTGCGAAGTATTTCGCGGAAGTGACGCGGCCGTCGCTGCTCGAGTTGACGAGGCCGTACGTCAGGAAGACTATTTTCTTTTTGTTTTGCGGCATTTTATCACGAGGTGCGAGGAGAAGTTCTTCATGAAGTTGCGGCCCATTTTCTTGCCGAGGCGCCAGCCCAGCTTCGGGTTCGCCCTGGTGACGCGCCCGAGCGCGGGAAAGCCTATGCCCGCCACTTCTTCCACCTGCAAATGCTTCAGCCTGAAGCCGAAGGGCAGGACGAACCTCTCGGCGTTCCTCTTCAGCGCGAAGACGCGGTACGCCTCTATTATGGGTATCAGGAATCCGCCGTAAAGCAGGTTGTTGTATTCTATTATGAGCAGGCCGCCCGGCTTGAGCACGCGAGTCATCTCCTCTATCACCCGCCGCTCGTCCTTGCGGCTCAAGAGGTGGAGGAAGCGAATCGAAATCACGCGGTCGAAGCTGTCGTCCCTGAACGGCAGCCGCAGGGCGTTTCCCTCGACGAAGCGTATCTTCACGCGCTCGCGCCTGGCCTTTCCCTTCGCTTTTGCCATCATTTCGGGAGTCAAGTCAAGAGCCGTTACCTTCGCGCCCTTCTTCGCCAAATAGACGGATATCCTGCCCGTGCCCGTCGCCACGTCCAGCACGCTCTTTCCCCTGACGCCGCCGAACATTTCGCCTATGAACTCGTTCTCCAAGCCCGCGAACAGCTTGCCGCTGGCCGAGCTGAAGCGCTCCTCGTCGTAAGTCCTCGAGTCGCCCTCGTAGAATTTCTTCCAGAACTTTCCGCTCCTGTCCATGGTTCACGCCCTCTCGAATAGCATTGCCTTCTGGTTGCTCCGGCTCCCGAACATTTTCGCCAGGTGCGTATCAAACGGCAGGCTGCCAAATAAAACCATCCTTTTCAGCAGCTTTGAAACCCCGCTGCGCGCCCCCGGCTTCCTCTTGCCATGCGAAACTTTCAACTTCAGGGAGGCTGCCGCGCCGAACAGCGGGTCCAGCGGCACGACTGCTATGGCAGCCCATTTTTTCATCGCGAAGCCGTGCCTTTTGAAAAGCAGCTCCCATTCTTGCAAAGACCGGGGGTGCAGGTAGGCGGAGCGCGCTTCCTCGCGCGTCGACTCCAGCACGCAGATGCGGCCGCCCTTGCGGCACACGCGCGCCAGCTCGGCAACCGCCCTGCCCAGCCTTTTTTCCGGAACGTGCTGCAGCACGGTCACGACCAGCACCGCGTCGAAAAACCCGTCCTTGAACGGCAGCTTATCGGCCGGCGCCTTCAGGAACTTCGCGTTGGCCGCGTTTTTTTCCTTGCGCAGCCCGTTCGCAATCGCTATCATTCCGCCGGAAATGTCCGTGCCGTACAGCCGCTTAACCTTCGGGGCGATTTCGAAGCTCCACCTTCCCACGCCGCAGCCCGCATCAAGCACGGTCATCGACTTGTCCAGCTTGAAGAGCCCGAAAATCGCGCGCCTCTGCAGGAAGCTCTTGTACTCCTTGTAGTCCTCGTCGTGGGCGGAGATGCTGAGGGTCGGCGACGGCTTTCCGGCGAAAGTCCTCGCCCGCTTGTCCCAGAACGATTCGGTCATGTTGTGCCACAGCCTAGCGCATGATTTTGCGCACCGCGCCGACGACGTACTCGACGTCCCCCTTCGAGAGGCCCGCGTAAAGCGGCAGGGAAACCTCTTCGCCGAAAGCCTTCTCGGCAATCGGGAATCTTCCTTCCGAAAAGCCGTACTTCTTGCGGTAGTACGAGAACAGGTGCACGGGAATGAAGTGCACGCCCGTGCCAACGTTTTCCTCTGAAAGCTTCTCAACGAACCTGTCGCGCGCCATGCCGCGCACCCTCAGCGGGTAGAGGTGCCAGCAATGCCCGGGCTCGGCTTCCGACGGGGTTTTCAGCCCGTCGATGCCCTCGAACGCCTCGTTGTACCTGTCCGCGATTGCCGCCCGCTTCCTCGCGACTTGCTCTATCCTCTTCAGCTGGACCAAGCCTATCGACGCCTGCAAGTCCGTCAAATTGTACTTCCAGCCGGGTTCGGCAACGTCGTAACGCCACTTGTTCTTGGCGGAATAGCGCTTCCACGCGTCCCTGCTCATGCCCTGCAGCCGCAGTTCGCCCAGTCGCTCCGCCAGCTTGGCATTGTCAGTCGTTATCATGCCGCCCTCGGCGGTCGTGATGTTCTTGTTCACGTAAAAGCTGAAGCAAGCTAGGTGCGACTGCGAGCCCACGCGCCTGCCCTTGTACTTCGTGCCCGCCGCGTGCGCAGCGTCTTCTATGACCGCGACGCCCTTGTCTTCCGCGATTTCGCTTATCCCGTCCATCGCGCAGGACTGGCCCGCGAAGTGCACGGGAATTATCGCCTTGGTTTTCTTGGTGACCTTTTTCCGCACGGCTTCGGGGTCGATGTTGAAAGTTTCGTAGTCGATGTCCGCGAACACGGGCTTGGCCCCGACGTGCTCTATCACGTTCACGGTGGAAACGAAAGTGTAAGGCGTTGTGATTACCTCATCCCCCGGCCCCACGCCTTGCGCGATGAGGCTTAGGTGCAGCGCGGCGGTGCAGCTTGACACCGCGACGGCGTGCCTGCAGCCCACGTATTTCCCGAACGCCTTCTCGAACTCGATTACCTTGGGGCCCATGCAGAGCCAGCCCGAGCGTATGGTTTCCGCCGCGGCATCGACTTCCTCCTCGTTCAAGTAGGGCCTGAAGTAGGGGAGCATTTCCTTTCGCCTGGCGAAAACTGCCATGTATCCTATATTTGCCGCTGGGATATATAAAGTTCGGCTGGATATTCCGTTGTCCGGTGTTGAAAAAATGCGGCTTTGCTTCATAGTGGATTCGAACAGCATACACTCGCGGAAGTGGGCGGGCTATTTCGTGGAAAGGGGGCACGACGTGCACGTGCTGAGCACGGGCGAAACTGGGATACCCGGCGCGAAATTCCACCGCCTGTTCAACCGCTGGCCCCCCAAAGTCCGCTTTTTGCCCCGCCTTGCGAAAGTCAGGCGGCTGGTCGCCAAAATAAAACCGGATTTAATCAACGGCCAGCCGCTCGGCCTCGGGTTTTACGCGCTGCTTTCGGGAGCGCGGCCCGCGACCGCAGGCGCGTGGGGCTCTGACGTCTACGTGACCGGAAGGTCGCGCCTCGGAAAATGGCACACGCGGTTCGTGCTGCGAAACGCGGACCTGCTCACGGCCGATTCAAAGGACCTGAAGGACGAGATGGTGCGGCAGGGCGCGGACCCGTCGAAGGTCATGCTCGTGACGCACGGCGTTGACTCGAAAAAGTTCAAGCCGGGCGGCGTGGAGCCGCTGAAGAAGAGGCTGGGACTCAAGGGGAAAAAAATCGTGCTCGCCGCGAGGTATTTCGAGCCGCCTTACGACTTGCAGGGCATAGCCGAGGCGTTCCCGCAAGTGCTCAGGGAAGTCCCGGACGCGGTGCTGGTGTACGTCGGCAAGGGCAGCCTGGAGCGGGAGCTGCGCGCCCTCGTGAAGCGGCTGGGCATTGAAAAGCGCGTCGTCTTCCTTCCGCCCGTGAATTACTCCGATTTTCCCGGTTACCTCAAGTTGGCGGACGCGTACGTTTCCGCCTCGGTTTACGAGAGCACTTCCATAAGCCTGCTCGAGGCGATGAGCTGCGGCCTCGCGCCCGTAGTCAGCGACCTCGAATCCAACCTGGAATGGATACGCGACGGGAGGAACGGCCTGGTATTCGAGAGGCGCAACCGCGCGCAGATGGCGGAAAAAATCGTTTACGCGCTGCGCCACCCGCAAAAGATGAGGGCTTTCGGGAGGATTAACCGGCGGCTCATACGCGAAAAGGCGGAGTACGGCCGCGAAATGCGCAAGGTCGAGCGCTCGTACGAGGCGCTGGTGGCAAAATACAAGGGCAAACGCGGAAGCAAAAGCCCGGGCAAACGCGAAGGCGGACGCAGGGGCAAATAATGAGACAAGTGCCGGGGCAAGCGCCGCGGCAAATGACGCCAGCCTTATGTCTTATATAGTTCTGCGGCGAAGTTTTGAATCAGTGGGGAAAATGCGCAAGATACTCGTAACCGGCGGGGCCGGCTTCATAGGCTCCAACTTCATACTCTACTTGGCGGAAAAGTATCCCGAGCTAGAGATAGTCAACGTGGACCGCCTGACTTACGCGGGGAACCTCGGCAACCTTGCGGGGCTTGACAAAAAAACGAATTACTCCTTCGAGAAGGCGGACATCTGCGACTGGGAGCGCATGGCCGAGCTCATGAAGGGATGCGACGCCGTCGTGAATTTCGCCGCGGAAAGCCACGTTGACAATTCCATAAGCTCGGATGACGAGTTCATCCGCACCAACATCGGCGGCGTGCACTCGCTGCTCAAGGCGGCGAGGAAGGTTGGCCTCCCGAGGTTCGTGCAGATATCCACGGACGAGGTTTACGGCAGCCTGGATACCGGTGCCGCCCTGGAAACGCGGGCGCTGGACCCGTCCAGCTCTTATTCCGCGAGCAAGGCCGCCGCGGAAATGATTTGCCTCGCTTACCACAAGACTTTCGGCCTGGACGTGGTTTTGACCCGCAGTTCGAACAACTTCGGGCCGCGCCAGCACCCGGAAAAGCTGATTCCCAAGACGATAGTGAACGCCCTGAACAACGCGAGCATCCCGATTTACGCGTCGGGCAAGCAGAGGCGGAACTGGATTTACGTCATGGACAACTGCGAGGCGATAGACCTCGTGCTGCGAAAAGGCAACGGTGGAGAAACCTACAACCTAGCCGGGGAAACCGAACTGGAAAACATCGCGCTGGTCAAGAAAATACTCGGGATACTGGGCAAGCCGGAGTCCCTGATAAAGCACGTGGCGGACAGGCCGGGGCACGACTTCCGCTACGCGATCGACGACTCGAAAATCCGCGGGCTGGGCTTCAAGATAAGGACGGGCTTCGGCGAGAGGCTCAAGGAGACGGCGGACTGGTACGTGAACAATCCTCAGTGGTGTGGCAGTTGGAAAAAACGCTAGTCGGAATCAGGGCTTACCTCGTAGGCGAAAACGCCCGCGAGCACGAAGAGCAGCTTGCCGGGATAAGGGACGCGTTTCCCAAGGGCGAAGCGTTCCTGCTCTATTTGGCTTGCGGCCTCAAGCCGACCGAGGGAATGGCGCGCCTTGCCGACCGCGTGGAATACTACGGGGACGCGCCCAAGGGCGTTGGGCTGCCGACCCAGAAGATAATCGAGTACGCGCTCGCCAACGGATTTGCGCGGCTGGTGGTGGTGGACGGCGACGGGCAGCACAAGCCCGAAGCCGTCGCCGCGATGGCGTCGCGCTTGGGGGAGAAAGGCGCGGACGCGGTCGTTCCGCAGCGGAGCAAGCGCGTGATATTCAGCCGCGAAAAACTGGACGGGAAGACCGTGGAAGACGTGGAGAGCGCCTTCCTGCGCATGGGCTGGGGCGCGGAGCTCAAGGGGCTCGCGGACCTGACGCCCGGGCTGTTCCTGTTCCGCGACGCGGGTAAGCTCGCGGGCTTCAATGCCGAGGAAAACTCGTGGATAGGCGACTACCTGCTAGTCGAGCACTGCCTGAAGAAGAAAATGTCCCTGACCGCCCCCGTAATCAAGATTCGCGAGAACGTTTACACGCTTTCGAACAAGCGCCTGCTGTTCAGGGAAATCGCGCAGCTGGAAACGCACTACGGAAAGACGCTCCAGGAAGTCGCGGTCGAAATCAGGAAGCGCCCCTATGATTACCTGCACGGCGGCAGCATCGGCGCGATTGACGGGCTCATCGACGAATACAGGCGTTTCAAGTACACGGAGAGAATATCCGGGGTGAAGGCGCTCATCCTCGCGGGCGGGCGCGGGACGCGGCTCAAGCCGCTCACGGACACGATTCAGAAGCAGGTTTTCCCGATAGCCAACAAGCCCCTGCTCCGGTTCATAATGGAGACGATAACGCGCACGGGCATAAGCGAGATAGGCGTCATCGTCGGCCCCAAGAAGGAGCAGATAATGGCCGCGCTGGGCGACGGTAGCGACTGGAACGCGAAGATAACCTACATAGAGCAGGACGCGCCCGCGGGGCTGGCGCACGCGGTTTTGTGCGCCAAGGGATTCCTCGGTGAAAGCCCGTTCCTCATGTATTTGGGCGACAACCTCATCGAGGAGGACTTGACGGATTTCCTCTTCGACTTCCTCGAGTCGGGGAACTGCTCCATAATGCTAACGCGCGTTTCCGACCCTTCAAGGTTTGGCATAGCCGAGCTGGACCCCGCCGGCGCGATAAAACGGCTGGTGGAAAAGCCCAAGCAGACCGACAGCAACCTCGGGATAATAGGCATTTACGCGTTCAATCCCAGCGTTTTCGGCGCAATCGCGAAAATCAAGCCTTCGGCGCGGGGCGAGCTCGAGATAACCGACGCGATACAGGAGCTGCTGGAGTCCGGCGAGCGCGTGGACTACCGCGTCATAAGCGGCTGGTGGAAGGACACGGGCAGCATAGAGTCGGTGCTTGACGCGAACGCGCTAATGCTGGCGCAGGCCGAGCAAGGCGAAGGGAAATTCGAGAAGGACGACAAGACGGTAATCAAGGGGAAGGCTTGCATCGGCAAGGGCTGCAGGCTTTCCAACAGCGTCATCATAGGCCCGGTGAGCATAGGCGAAAACACGGTGATAACCGACTCGATAATCGGGCCTTACACCACCATAGGTGCGAACAACAAGGTGAAGGGCTGCAGCATCACCTACTCCCTGACCCTCGACGGCGTCAGCCTGTCCGACTTGCGCGAGGTTTACGAAAGCGTGATCGGGAAATACGCCACGGTAACCGGCAGGCAGCCGTCCAAGCGGACGGTCATAGTCGCGGGAGAAGGGGAAAAAATCAGCGCGTAGCCGCTGGTGGGGCATTGAAACCTGATGAACGCCAAAGGCAACAAGCGCATGTGGGACGAATACTACGCCAATTTCGAATCGCGGAAAATAGACCTAGACGGCGCTAAAACAGATTACGAAAAACTGCTTTTTAGTCTAGCAAGCGAGAGAACGCGCGCGCTCGAGTATTGTTGTGGCCGGGGTTACGAGAGCCTCTTGTTGGCGAAACGTTTTGGAATAACGCCCACTTTGACGGATTATAGCGAAGCCGCGCTGAAGCTCGCCGCCGAGTTGTTCGAGAAGAACGGCGCAAAATGCAAAACCGTAAAGGCTGACGTTTATTTGCTGCCTTTTCCGGACGGGTCGTTCGACTTGGCTTATTCGCGCGGTTCTTTTGCGAACCTTAAAGACGGGCTTGGCGCGTTGCGCGAATTGTCGCGCGTTCTCGCCGATGGCGGCGTGTTAATTGTTTGCGCGCCGAACGCGTTGAGGTTTGAGAACGCGATTTTCAACCGCAGGCGCGGGTATTACCAGCGTTCTTACTTTACTTTTGAGCTCGTTGCGTTGGCCAAGAAAAACGGCTTGAAAGTGGTGAAAACGTTCGGTTACGATTCCTTCTACGTTCCGCACCTCAAAAACGCGGGGTTAAGCCGTGCGCTGATCAACGCGCCGCTGCCCGAATTCTTGAAGTTGTTCGTGGGAGTCGTCGCGGAAAAACGAGTTTAAGCGAGCGGGCCGCATTGAGTGCATCGGGTGAAAATCTTGAAAAAAGGGATGAACGCCAAAGGCAACAAGCGCATGTGGGACGAGTACTACTCGAACAGCCTTGTCGAGCAGGATTTCGACAGGCTCGTCAAGAAGAACAAGCTCGACCACCCCTATGCGAGGGAAGTGTTCGCAGCCTGCAAGAAGGGCGACAGGACGCTGGAGTTCGGCTGCGGCAAGGGCACAATGTCCGCGCTCCTGGCGATGCACCGCCACGCGAAGCCCACGCTCGTAGACTTTTCGCCCACCGCGATACGCTACGCGAAAAAGCTCTTCCACCGCGCCGGCGTCAAGGGGCGCTTCGAAGTATGCGACTTCACGAAAATGCCGTTCCCCGACGAATCGTTCGACCTGGCGTACGGCAAGGGCGTCCTGGAGCACGTTCCCGGCTACGAGACGGGGATGAGGCGCGGCCTCAAGGAGATAAGGCGCGTGCTCAAGCCGGGCGGCCGCGTCGTCTTCACCGTCCCGAACAGCTGGAGGCCGGACGGGAACCGGTTTTTCATGCGTGCGCTCAAGGCGGATTACATCCAGTACGATTTCAGCGTCGCGCAGGCAGAGCGGATTTGCGAAGAGTTGGGCTTCGTCGTCGAAAAGAAGTTCGGCGACGGCGTTTTTTACATAACGCCCGGCGAGCTCATCCGGTTCTTCAAGGTGGACAAGCTCGTGGGAAAAAGGCTGCCGCTCGTCGAGAACAAGGAGTTGCGCGCCGAAGCGCGGGCCAATTCTTCACCGCTCTGGCGGGCGAACCAGAAATATTTCGTCTTCCTCAACTGGCTTAACAAGAAAGTCGTCCCGCCCGCCGAACTCGGTTTGATGTTCGGCCTGCGGATAAGGAAGCCGGAAGAATAAGACTAAATCTGCAGCGCGCCCCGCGCGGACAAGAAGGCGCGCCTGCCCGTCATTGCCGTCCTGTAAAGCAGGGTGGATTTCGAGTATGCGACGCATTCCGCGGCTTCCGCGCCGAAGGACAGCTTGAATTTCCTCAAGCCCGGGTGTTCCCGCGGAATCGAGCCGAGGTCGATTGATGTGCAGCCCCGCCCGATGGCTTCCCTTATGCCCTGCCATAAAAGCAGCGAGTTCGGTGAGACGCTCCAGTAGCCGCTGTCCGAGGCGTTGAGGAAGTAGATGGCGCTGTCCCCGTAAAAAAAGAACGCGGTGACCCCAACCATCCTGCCGCCCGAATAGGCGCCGAGCCATTTCGACAGGCCCGCCGAATTCATCGAGTTGAATATGTTTTCAATGAAGATTTTCCTGTCCGGCTGGACGCCGAGCCGCGCGGCCGTGGCGGTCACGAGTTTCCAAGCCTCCTCGAAATCGCTTTTCGCGGTTATGCCGCGGACTTCCACGCCGCTTTTCTCGGCCTTTCTTATGGAATTTCTCTCCTTGCGGTCCACGAGGCAGTTCCAAACCTGTTCCTCGGTTTTCCCCGAAACGCCGAGAATCGCCTTGTCGTAAACCTCGCGCTTGAACCCGCGCTTTTCCAGGGAAGCGGCCTCGGCGCCGAAGGGGCTGCGGTAATCCAGCGAAAAACGCTTATAGCTGGCGGGAAACTCTAACCTTGCGGCGAACGCGCCGAACAGCGCCGCGACCGCCTCGCGCGCCTCGTTGTCCGCAGATTTTGCGATGGGCCCGCCGTAGCTCATGGGCAGCGAGAGCACCTTGTGCCCGCCGTACTTCGCGACGTCGATTATCGGCAGCCCAGCGACGAGTTCGCCGCCGCTCCACGCCGAGGCGAAATGGGGGTGGTAATAATCGAACGAGCCGGTCAGCACTTCAAGCCATTGCTTGGTGTAATACGCTGACGGATTCAGCGATTCTTCAGCCAGGCCGAACCAGCCGTCCGGCGGCTTGGCGCCGAACTCCACCTTGATGTGCGTCATTTTTCAAACCGCCGTTTGCAGCCGGCGATTGCCGGCATCCAACGTTTATAAGTCGTGCGTTAATATATTGGATTGCAAATCGGGTGACGGCGGCAGTGACCGAAAAGCAGGATTACTTCAAGAATACGGGCTACGTGCTTGCGGCGAACTTCGCGGTCCTAGTCATAGGCTTCCTCTCGCGGCCGATAGTAGCAAGGCTTCTGGGTCCTTCCGAGTACGGCGCGTACGCCATCATACTCAGCACCGCCGCGCTGCTTCCCGTGTTCCTGCTTTTCTCGATGAACGTGGGCGTGCTCTTTTATTCCGCGAAAAACCCCGTGCGGGAAGCATTGAAGGAAATAATCTCGTCTTCCACCGCGTTCGTAATCGTGACCGCGTCCGTGCTTTTCGTCCCGGTCTACCTGATTTCGGGCTTGCTCTTGACGGACACCACGCCGGAATTGTTCATCGTTTCCTATATTCTCGCAGTCTGCCTGAGCCTCTTCTACATTTCGCAGGCATTGCAGCAGGGCGCGCAAAGGTTCAAGGGGCTGGGCGCGTCCAACATTATTTCCTCGCTGTTGGCCGCCGTGCTTGCGGTCTACCTTGCCTATTCGACGCAATCCGCGATAGCCATAGGGCTGAGCAGGGCGGCGGTGACCGCGGCCATAGCGCTCTTCGTGTTCAACTCGCTGGGCGGGTTCGGCAAGCCAACGTTCAAGACCGTGGCGAAGCTCTTCGACTACTCGAAGTTCCTGGGCTTCTCGGGGCTGCTGGGGTTGCCCATCGGGGTGATAGACCGGTACGCCCTGCTCTGGTTTAGGTCCAAGGCCGAAGTTGGCTATTACGACATAGCGAACTCGCTGGGCACGATGGTGCTTCCGTTCATATCCTCCTTCCTCACGACCATGTCGCCCGCGGTCATACGCAATACCGAAAAGGCGAAAGTTTACTACGAGCGCATACTGGCCGCGACGATAGCGCTGCTCACCGTGTTCGGGATAGGCATTTTTTACCTGTCCGACATAGTGGTCACCCTGCTGCTGGGCAGCGAGTACTTGGGATCGGTGCTGCCGCTCAAGATAATCGCCGTTGCGCTTCCGGCTATGGCGCTGTTCTCCATCAACGCCACGATGTTCAGCTCGCTTAACAAGACCAAGCCAGCGGCCGCGCTTAACGTGCTGCTCAGCATAGCGCTGATTGCCGCCAACGTGCTGCTGGTTCCGGGCCTGGGGCCCGCGGGCGCGTCGTACGCGGTCCTGATATCGTTCGGGCTGGCTTCGCTCGCGGGCACGCTTTACCTGGTGCGCACCCACCCCGCCGAGCTGCGCAAACCGGCACTGCAAATACTGCTTTTCGCCGCGGCAGCCGCGGCGTACTTCGCGTTGCAGGGCTACGGCATAATCGTCAAAATCGTGGCCGTGCTCCTGTTCGCGGGCGTTACAGTGCTGCTGAACCGGCGCATCGCGATGGAAGTGGCGGACAACGCGAAAAGGCTGTTCCTGCAGAAGCTGCGCGCGAGGGGATGAATTGTGGAAATAACCGTTTCTGGCAAAGAGCCGCCCGGATGGAACGCGTTCCTCGCGTCAAACCGCGGCACTTTCCACCAAAGCACTTTCAACGTGGATTACCTTCAGCCGCTTGGTTTCGAGCCCCTTTACTTTGCCGCGGAAGAGGGCAGCCGCCGCGTTGGCCAGCTGCTCGCGTTCAAGACCGCGCCGCTGCACGCCGCGAGCCTTGGGACGGCTTTCGAGGCGTTCCTCCCGCTGGGCAAGAGAATGTTCCCGACGCTGCAGGAAATCTACGGCCCGGTCGCGGAAAGCGAAGGGGCTTACGAGGCGCTGGTTTCGCGCCTTGCGGGCGAGGCAAGGAAAACGGGCGCGTCAATCTCCATTGCCAAGCCGCACCCGCTGCGCGATTACCCGCAAGCCTTCGAAAAATCCGGCTTTTCCTCGAGGCAGTCCGCCACTTTCATAATCGACCTCTCGAAAACCGAGCAGGAGCTGTGGAACGGCGTAAGCGCGAGCGCGAGGCGGAAGGTAACCCGCGCGGCAAGCGACGGCGCAATCGCGAGAATCGCGGCCGGCAATGACGACGCGGAGAAGTATTTCGCGAT
>PFPF01000037.1 GCA_002792915.1 Candidatus Micrarchaeota archaeon CG_4_10_14_0_2_um_filter_60_11
GTCGGCAATGAAATCGTGGACTCGCGCTTGAGGATTTACGCCACGGACGACCCGCTCTTCAACGGCATACTCGGACCCCGCGTTTCCGGTGAGGTGACGCGCGTTAGGATGAAGGACAGCGGCGTTCTCCTCGCGTTCATCAGCAACGGCGATTCCTACTCGGAAGATTCGCTGCCCGGGATAGTCCACGGTTACGCTGGAAGCGGCGAGGCTTACTATTTTGCGTTTGACGCAACCAAGACGTCCAGAGAATTGTGGCTTAACTTGTTTAATCCGCAAAGGAGCGGTTGATTGCTTATGGAACAGCTGAAAGTCAAGATTGCGGGGGAAATCGCGTTGAGCGACAGCCCCGGCGAGGCGATGCGCAAGTGGCGCGAGGTCTTCGGCGTGTCGCAGGGAGAGCTGGCCGAGAACTTCGGCATCAGCGTGTCCACGATTAGCGACTACGAGAGCGACCGCAGGAAGAGTCCGGGAATCGGCGTGATAAGGCGGTTCGTTGACGCGCTCTTCGTCATCGACATCCAGAAGGGCGGCGAACTGGTCAAGCGGCTGCGCGAGTCCGAGCCGGAACAAAAGTTCTTCGAGGCAATCGATTTCACGAAGAGCATAAGCGGCAGGGAGTTCGCCGACGCGATAAAAGCCGAGGCGCTCACCGGGGCGAAGAAGCTCGAGCAGACGCAAATCTTCGGCTGCACGGTATTGGACTCCGTGAAAATAATCTTGGAGCTGCCTTACGAGTCGTTCGTGAAAATCTATTCAACGACCAGCCAGCGCGCGTTGTTGTTCACCAACACGAGCACGGGCCGCAGCCCCATGGTCGCGGTGCGCATCGCCCCGATAAAGCCCGCGCTCGTCTGCCTGCACGGGCTTGCCCCGGAACAAGTCGACAAGCTCGCGGTGAAAATCGCGGACGCCGAGGGCATTCCCCTGCTTGTGACCAAGCTGGGCTTGGACAAGGTCAAGGAGAAAGTCGAAGGCTTCAAGGTTTAGTGGTAACTTTTTATAGCCGCCGCGAGTGAGTGTTCGCGATGGATTACGGTCTGCCTGCCGCTTTTGCTTACGCGTTATTCCTAGCCGCGGGCAGCGTGTCAGTCGGCTACGCGGTCCTGCGGCTGTCCTATCCCGAAGTCCGCGTGCTCCAGCCGCGCAAAAAAGCGGCTTATTCGGTCGCGGCGGGCGCGCTCTTGTTCGCGGCTTCCGTCGCCTTGGATTCATTTTACACGAGCGAAGCGTTCGCGTTCCACGGCTATTACTTCACGACCGCGTTCGTCGCCTGCCTGCTCGTGCTGTTCGCGTTCAAAATCGCGGCTTCGCTCTCTTTCACCGGGGAAATGCTCGTCGCGCTCCCGACGCCGTCGTTCCTGAACCAGTCCTCGAACATCAACAAGATGCGCGCCATCAAGCAGAGGGTGCTGGCCGCGCAAACCGTCGCATCGCCCGTTGCCGTGCCTTCCGCCGCGCCACAGCCGCCCGCCGCCGGGGCGCGTTCTTCCGCCAAGCCCGCGCCGGTTGCGCAGGTTTTCGAGCGCAGGCGTTACGCGCGCGTTGAAGGCGCTTCTGTTTTCGATTCGGTCAAGGGATTGTTCGCGGGACTGATTGCCAAGCCGCAGGTTGGAAAAAATAGTGGCGAGCAAACTGTAATTTCTGCGCCAACCGCGAAGAAGGGCTTGTTGCCCGCGCCGAAGCCGCGCAAGCTGACCGTAGAGGAAGAGGCGGCGTTGTTCGCGGAGCAGGCGGTTCCGAGGCATAGGCCAAGGGCGCCCCTGCCGTCCGAGCCGCGTTGGAAGCGGAGGCTGGCCGAGCGCAACAAGGGCGCGGCGGTGGAGCCGAAAGAGTTGCAGGCGTTCTTGGGCGCGCTGCAGAAGTCCTATTCGGACAAGCACGCGGAAGCCGCGCCGTTCAGGCCGCATGGGAAGCCGCAGGCGGCGCAGGGCGGCGATGAATTTAATCTCCTGGTGCAGGACGTTTACACGCAGCTGAAGGACAGCAAGTCTGCCGGGCTTGCGTCGAGTTTGGATGTGAAGCACACGGCGGTCGTTGCGCAGCCAGCCAAGCCAACGCAACGCGGAAAGAAAGAGGAAGCGAAGCCGGCGGTTGTCGCGGCATCGGTTTCAATGGCGGACTTGTTCGGCTCCGCGCCGGCAACGGTTCCGGCCGCGGGTGCCGCGCAGCCGAGCATTTTCGACCAGTTGGGCGCGCTCGCGTCGGGCGCCGCGTCCCCGACGGGGAACAAGCCCGCTGATTCGGAGTTCGTGAAAGTCAAGGCGGAGAAGGGAATGGGTTGCCCGTCGTGCGGCGCCAGGAACACGCGCGTGGTGTTTTGCCCGTATTGCGGGACGGGTTTCTGCGCGAACTGCACGCCGTCGCTGTTGCCGGGCGCGGACGCCTTCACTTACACCTGCCCCAAGTGCTCCGAGTCGGTGAGCGTCAAGAAGAAGTCCGCGTGAGCGGCCGCGAACCCAAAAATTCGTTTAGCCGCAATTCGTTGGTGCCGCGTTTTTTTTTGTTTTTTATGGCTTTGCGTCCGCCCGTTTTGTTTTTTGCTTCGCTTTGCGCGCTGGCCGTCAGGCTGACGGCCAGATGCACACGCGGAGCACGAAGTGCTTCTCCGCGCCGGTTTCCTGCGTCGAGCTCTCGTCTTTTGCGGGCGTGACCCTGAACGGCGCGGAAACCGAGAGGACCTTGTAGCCCGCCTTTACCGCTTCCTCGCAGCCGCTCATGCGCTCGTAATTCTCCTGCCCCGGCTTGCCTATTACTTTCTCGTCGTCCGAGTTCGTGATTTTTTGCGAGTCCTTCGCTATGGGCACGGGGTCGCCGTTCGAGTAAAGCTGGCGGCTGGTCGGGTCCACGACTTCCAGGTAGTACTTGTAACCCGCGGCGATGAAAGGCTTCATCAACTCTTTCGCCGCGCACCTGGTGGCGGTCTTGCCGCGCGCGGGTATGCCCCCGTACTTGTCGTCCAGCAGGGTTATGCCCGGGTCCGCCAGGTCGCGCTTGAGCAGGTCGGTGACGCTGATGCTTCCCAAGTAGTCCTTGAGCGCGTTGCAGCCCGTGTCCGCGTCGTTCAAGCCCGCGTACCACGGGTAAACCTGCCCTTCCCGGAAGCAGGAGTCGTCCGACGGGGAGCATATTTTGGCGAGGGTTTGCGCGTTGACGAAGTAAATCGACTTCGTGAACGACTGCATGTAGTTCATCACGTGCGCCGAGCGCATCACCGCGTCCTCCTGCTGGCCGTACCCCGCGACGGTCACGTACATGAGGGAAACGCTGAACATGGTGAGCAAGAGGAACGTTATGCCGTCGAATATGGCCGCCTGCGCCTTCAACGCCACACCACCACCGAGACGGTTCCCAAGCCGTAAGTGTAAGCGCCGGCCGACGGGCAGGGCACGGCCATCGGGTAATTCACGACCACGGGGTTATTTTTGGCGACTTCGCTCAAGTCCAGCGTTTCGCCTTGCTTTGTGAGGCTGCACGATTCGGGCTCGTACGAGCCCGCGGTTACGGAGTCGCGGAAGTCGTCGTAAAACTTGACGCCGTCGCATTGGGGCACGAGCGCCGCGTAAAACTTGACGCCCTTCGAGCGGGCGTAGTCAACTGCTTGCGTGTCGCACAACGACTTGAACTCCATTTGGCTAAGCCTGCCTTTTTGGGTGAGTATGTACGCGAGGCCCAGGCTCGCCTTGCGGACCTCGAAATAGCTGTTCTTCTCGTCAATCACGCCGGCGGCGTACGCGAGCGTGCCGAAAAACAGGAGCACTCCCGCCACTATGGGGAAAATGCTCGGGAAGTCGTCGCCCAACGGCCCGACGAACGCCTTTAGCCTCAAGTGGTGTCACCCGCGTCGGCCGAAGCCGCGTCGCACCCGCCCGGTTCCTCCCAACCGCAGCACGCGAGCGGCAAACCCGAGTTCAGCGAAAGGCATTCGTTGGGGTCGTCCTTGCGGCAGTCCTCGAGGAACAGGTACTGGTGGTAGGGATAACTCTTCTCGCGGCACTTGACTATGACCGCGTAACGCGACCGGTCGCCCGGCTTGGAGGGCTCCAGGAGTATCGAGTGGTTTTCCGGGTTGTAAGTCGCGCCCTGCAGGAACAGGCGGAAGCCGTTGTTCTCGTCCTGCTCGTACGCCTTGAACGGAGCCGCGCGCTCGTAAACGCAGTCCGTGGACTGGCTCGACAGCGTGACGCGGATTTCGTGCTTGCCGTCCCCGTACGCGTGGTGCGTAAACATCAGGCTGTAGCGCTCGAAGTCCGCCTTCCCCGTGGACAGCACGCTTTCCAGCGAATAAACCTTGCGCTCGTCCTCGACGGGCGAGTTGACGACTTGCGTTATGGCGCCCCGAACGCCTTCGCCGATGCGCGCTGCCTGCGTGCGGCACAAGCCGCCTTTTTCCGCGTCCGACAGGCTCAACAGGACCATGGAGAGCGCGATGATGAAGAAAATCATGGCAAATTTAGTGAGCATCCACATCGCGATTTGCCCGCGCTTCGCTTGGGTTGTCGGCGTTGCGTTCTTGCCTCGCGTCAT
>PFPF01000010.1 GCA_002792915.1 Candidatus Micrarchaeota archaeon CG_4_10_14_0_2_um_filter_60_11
AAACGACTCGGCTCGCGGCGCATAGCGCTGCCTTCGTGGTGTACCGCATTGCCTTCGCGTTGCCCGTCCTGCTCGTGGCGCGGCTTGCCTTTCACGCGGAATGCGCTAATATCGTTCTCGTCCGCGTCGTACTTCACCAGGTGGAAGCCCGTGCGCCCCGCCATCTTCTCGAGCTCGCGCTTGTCGTGAAGCGTGGTTACAATCGTGATTGCCTTGCCTTCGCGTTCGGCGCGCCCCGTGCGCCCGATGCGGTGCGTGTACGCGCGGTGGTCCTCGGGAATGCTGTAGTTGATTACGTGCGTGACTTCGGGTATATCGAGCCCTCGCGCGGCCACGTTCGTGGCTACCAAGATGTGCAGTTTGCCCGCCTTGAAGTCGTCCATTATCTTGGTGCGCTGGCTTTGCGACAAGTCTCCGTGTATGCCTTCCACATTATAGCCCGCGTCCTGCAGGCGCGACGACAGTTTGTCCGCCGCGATGCGCGTGCGCGTGAAAATCATGGCCAAATGCGGCTTCTCCTTTTCGAGGACGAAGCACAGCGCCTTCAGCTGGTCGCGCCAGTCCACGGATAAGTAATGCTGCGTGATGTTGGAAATGGAGTCCATGTCCGAGGACAGGCGGATGATTTGCGCGTGCTTCATCTCGGTTTCCGTGAGGCGCTCCACTTCGGGCGTTATGGTCGCGGAGAAGAGCGCGGTCTGCTTGACGCGCGGCGTGAACGCCATGATTGCCTCCAAGTCGTCCACGAAGCCCATCTCGAACATCTTGTCCGCCTCGTCCAGCGCGACGAATTTTATTTTGGACAGGTTCAACGCCTTCCTTTCGAGCAAATCGAGCACGCGCCCCGGCGTTCCGACTACGACCCACGCGTTCTTGCACTCGCGCATTTGCGGCTCCAAGTCCATTCCGCCGAACACCACGGTCACGTGGTCCGCCGCGCTGGGGCGCAACAATTTGAGCTCTTGCGCAACTTGTGCGGCCAATTCGCGCACGGGCGTCAGCACGAGCGCCTGCACGTAGTGCTCGCGCTCGTCCACCTTGTCCATCAACGGTATGCCGAATGCCAGCGTTTTGCCGCTGCCGGTCTTGCTTTGCGCGATTACGTCCTCGCCCATCAAAAGCAGGGGAATCGTCTTTTCCTGTATGGGCATGGGCTCGATGAAGCCCTTGGCCTTCAAGACGTCCGCTATCTCGCGCTTGACGCCTATTTTTTCGAAGAACATTCCTTCCTTTCGCCTCTAAACTAGAAGTCGTTATCTAACTCAAAACTAGTTCCGAAATAATCGCGCAGACAAACTTATTAAACCCTGCGATTTACCGAAGGTAAACTTCGCCCCAGTACTTGTCGTAGACGCGGAAGTCCTCAGTGTTCGTCTCGCTTTTTATCCGCGCGAATTGCGAGGCTTTCGCGTCCATCTCGTCCGCGAAATAGACTAGAATCGCTTCGACGAACATCGGCTTCTTGGGCGCGCCTTTCTCATGCTCGCCGTGGTGCGACAAAATCATGTGCGACAATTTAAGGAGCGTCTGCCCGTCCAGGCCGACTTCCTTGGCTTTCTGCCGCACCATTTCCTCTCCAATCACCACGTGCCCGCGCAGCATTCCCTCTTCGCCGATTTTGATGCTCGTCGTGACCTCGAACTCGCGCATCTTGCCGATGTCGTGCAGCAGCGCGCCCGCGGTAAGCAAGTCCATGTCGACGTCGTAATTTTTCGCCGCCTCGCGTGCCGTCTCTGCGACCGCGAGCGAGTGCTCCAGCAGGCCGCCGAGCCACGCGTGGTGGATGAACATGGCGCCGGGCGCGCGCTTGAATTCGGCTGCGAAGTACATATCCTCGAAGAACGCGTTCAAAAGCTTCTTCAACCCTTCGTTTTCCATTCCGTCAACGAGCGCGAGAAGGCGCCCGAACAATTCGTCCAAATCCTTCTTGCTTTGCGGCAGGAAGTCCGTAATGTTGTATTCCGTTGCGGGCGCAACCGAGCCCTTGCCTTCGTTAATGTCGATTTTCTTGCGGTCCTTCCACGAGCCCACCATGCCGACTACGCGGACTACTCCGCCCTCCTTGAACGAGTCGTGCGCCTGTTGCACGGCAGTCTTTTCGTCCCCGCCCCAATAGCTGACCTCGACTTCACCCGTCTTGTCGGCGGCGCCGAACGCGAAGCGCCAGCCGTTGGCGTACTGGACTACTTCGCGCTTGTACTTGACGCTGAAAAGCGAGTCGACCGGGTCGCCCGGCTTCAAGTCCTCGACGAAAACCTTCACAATGCCCACCTGTTAGTTTCACGCGTCCGCGGCTTAAAAGCGTTGATTGCGGTTTAAAGCGGCGAAAAGCCTTTAAAGCGCCGGAAAGTGGCTCTTTTTGGTTTAAGTGTATTGACCCCGCGGCAGCGTTTCGGGGAAAGGCAAGGGTGTTTGTGTTTGGCCAGGTTCGTTTGCAGGGTTTGCGGATACATTTACGACGAGAAGCTCGGCGACCCCGAGGGCGGCGTCCAGCCGGACACGCCTTTCGAAGCCATTCCCGAAGACTGGGTCTGCCTGGTTTGCGGCGCCAGCAAGGCCGAATTCGACGAGATGGGTAAGTAAAGCGGTTCATCCAGTTGCCGGCAATACCGCTTTAAATCTTGCCAGCCTGATTTTTTGGCTCATGGACGCATTCTTCAACGCGCTCGCCTCCGTAATCCTCGTCAGCCTAGCGTCGTTCGTGGGCGCGGTTTCGCTCGCGTTCAAGCGCAAGCACCTTGACAAAATCCTGTTTTACATGATTAGCTTCGCTGCTGGCTCCATGGTCGCGGCCGCGTTCCTGGACTTGCTGCCGGAAGCCGTGACATTCGCGGGCGCGTCCGTCATGTCCTGGACCATCGTCGGAATCGCGTCGTTCTTCGTCCTCGAAAAATTCCTGCACTGGCGCCACTGCCACAAGGGCCACTGCGACGAGCACCCCATGGCCACGCTCAACCTGGTCGGCGACGGGTTGCACAACTTCATCGACGGAATGGTAATCGCGGCGGCGTTCGTGACCGACGCCAGGCTCGGCGTCGTGGCAACCATTGCCATACTCGCGCACGAGATTCCTCAGGAGCTCGGCGACTTCAGCGTCCTGCTTTACAGCGGAATGAAGGCGGGCAAGGCGCTCTTTTACAATTTCCTCGTGGCGCTCACCGCGGTCGCGGGCGCGCTGTTCGTCCTCCTCGGCTCGTGGAACCTGGAATTCTTTTCGCCGATAGTGCTCGCGTTCGCGGCGGGCAACTTCATTTACATCGCGTGCAGCGACTTGATTCCCGAAATGCACAAGCACGCGGGAGGCAAGACTTCGGTGATACAGTTCCTCGCCTTCTCCCTCGGCATCGCGGTCATAGTCGCTTCGGCCGCGCTCTTCGGCTCGGCGTGAACCGTGCGGCTGTCCCGTGGCGCGCCTTTTCGCTGGCTTTAAAAACCGCGTGCGTTTGCTTTAATTCAGGGGCGATTCAAAATGGCAGCCAAGAAGAAAGTCGTTTACTGCGATTTCAAGGGCGAGGAGCGGGGGACTTGCGAGAGCCCCGCGTTCTGGAAGTGCGCCAAATGCGGGCGCCCGTTGTGCTCCAACCACGCGTTCGTCACGGGCCAGGCAGCGTGCGAGTGCGGCTGCCCGAAACTAGAGCGAGTCGAGTGACCCGCAACGCAACGGTTTTATTATTTCGCGGCCGCAAGCCTTGCAATGAAAACGATAGCGCTGCTCGCGTTCGCGCTGCTGCTGTTCGGGTGCGTCGGCCAAATAATCGACGCGTCGAACCAGTCGGCTAACGCGACGCCAACCATGGGGGTATCACTAGTGAAAACCGCTGCAAAGGGCGACACCGTCGCCGTGGACTACGTCGGGACTTTCGACAACGCAACCGTCTTCGACACTTCGCTCGAGAACGAGGCGGTCAAGGCAGGGCTCCCGCTGCGCGGCTCTTATGCCCCTCTCGAGTTCACGGTCGGCGCGGGGCAGATGATTTCCGGATTTGACGCCGCAGTCGTGGGCATGAGGGAAGGCGAAGAGAAAAGCGTGCACTTGACGGCGTCCGAAGCGTACGGCGAAAAGCGAAGCGACTTAATCGTGCAAGTGCCGCGCGCCAACGTTCCCGCCGACGCGGCCGTGGGCAGCGCGCTTCAATCGTCAAGCGGCATGGCCGGCATAGTGACCGCGTTGACCGATACTGCCGCGACCATCGACTTCAACTCGCCTATGGCGGGCAAGCCCCTTAACTTCAAAATAATCCTGCGGACGATAACGAAGCCGCGGTGAGCCGCGCCTAAAGCACGAGCAGGAGTTCGGACAGCGAGTCTATCTTTTCCTGCGCGGCGGCTTCCGCCTCCGGCGCGGAAGGCGTAATCGCAACGCCCAGGCCAGAGGCTTTCATCGCCGCGGCGTCGGACGCGCCGTTGCCCACGTACACCGCCCGCTTGGCGCTGGTGCCGAAGGACGCCGCGATGCTTTCTAGCGCCCGACCCTTGTCCATGCCGTGCTTCCCGTGCGAGAACGGCGTCTT
>PFPF01000009.1 GCA_002792915.1 Candidatus Micrarchaeota archaeon CG_4_10_14_0_2_um_filter_60_11
AGCTGTCGCTGCAATACCAGGGCGCGGGCTTGTGCGTTGGGAACGCGATGACTGTTTACGTGACCGGGCCGTTGGGCGCGAATTCCGCGCAAAAGCAGGCGTTCTACAAGTCTTGCGACGCCTCGACCGGGCTGCACGAGTTCTCGGTTGAATTGACCGAGGGCGGCGATTACCAAGTGGAGGCTTTTGCATCCGACCCTTCGTTCGGCTCGGGTTACGCGACCGCGAGTTTTCGATTGATTGGACAGCCTCCAAAAGCGACTCCTGACGTCGGCTTGTTAGGCGTTGCCTTCGCGCTGCTCGTTGCGGGATATGCGCTGACAAAAAAACGGTGAGCGGGAAAAAACGCTTTCTTTAAAAGGCAAAGACGTGCGCGGCCGAGCAGATGACTAAGCTGCGCTAGCGGCTTCAAACAAAACTCTTTTTAATAGTCGCATCGGTAAGTATTCAGCAAGAATTCGCGGAGCGAATAAACCGTTTTAAACCGTCGCGCGCAATAGTTTTGTTGCGCCGGGATGGCAGAGCGGTAATGCGCACGCCTGGAATCTTTTGTTTGGGTTGCCCCGAGTGAAAAGCGTTGAGGGGTGGACCAACTGGAGTCCGTAAGCGTGTGGCCGAAAGGCCTCCTGAGTTCGAAAGCATTTGCGAGAAAGAAAAGCCGAGAGTCTCAGTCCCGGCGCTTTTCTTTACAAACCGAGGGGTAGTGAAAGTAATGGCTGTTGGCGGAAGGGAAGAGAAGAAACCGGCTCCCCGCACGGGGAAACCGTTCGAAATCTCTGCGGAATTGAAGAAACGCGAAGGCAAGGACTTCAACGGAATCGTCCGCCTCGCGGGCAAGGACTTGGAAGGCCACCTTGAGGTGCGCAACGCGCTCCGCAAAGTCAAGGGCATAGGCCACAACCTGTCGCAGGCAATCGCAATCGCGCTCAAGAAAGAGTTCGCCGTGGACAACGAGGAACTGGTTGGAAACCTGACCGAAGACCAGCTCAACAAGCTGGAAACCCTCATGAAGGACCCCGTAAAGCACGGCGTCAAGAGTTTCATGCTTAACCGCCAAAAAGACCGCGAGACCGGAGAGGACAAGCACCTCGTTGGTACTGACCTCGCGTTCTCGCTCAGGCAGGAAATCGAGCTGGAAAAGAACACGCGCACCTGGCGCGGCTGGAGGCACTCCATCGGCCAGAAGGTGCGCGGCCAGCACACCCGCACCACGGGACGCACCGGCATGAGCGTCGGAGTCTTGAAGAAGGCGGCCAAGGCGCAGAAGTCCGCGGCCGCAACCAAGGCGCAGGACACCGCAGGCAAGCCGGCAGCCAAGCCAGTGGTAAAGGACAACAAGAAGTGATGATGAATGGGTGACCCTCGAAAGAAACGCAAGGCATACGAAAAGCCCAAACGCCTCTGGGACTCGGCGCGCATAGCGGAAGAAAAGAAGCTGCGCGAAGAGTTCGGCCTGAAGAACGGCCGCGAAGTGTGGCGCGCCAAAACCATGCTCAGGAAGGCGAGGCGCGAAGCGCGGCGCCTCCTCGCCAAGAAGGGCGCGGGAGCCGAAAAGCGGGCGGAACAGCTGCTCGCGCGCGTGCAAAACTACTTCATCGCCAAGCCGGGCGCGACCGTGGACGACATCCTCGCGCTCGAATCCAAGGACATCCTCGAACGCAGGCTGGAAACCATAGTCTGGCGCAAGGGCTTCGCTTCGACTCCCAAGCAATCCCGCCAATTCATCACGCACGGCCACATCGCCATCGCTGGCCACAAAATCACGATTCCGTCTTACCTCGTGAAATTCTCGGAGGAAGCGGACGTGAACTGGTACGGCAAGCCGCTCGAAGCCAAGCAGCCCGAACCGACCGAAGGCAAGGCAACCGAGGAAAAGGCCGTTGAAGCCGAAAAGGCAACCGAAGGCAAAACCGAAGAAACCAAGGCCGCCAAGAAGGAAAAGGTCGTTGAAGCCAAGGCCGAAGCCGAAAAAGCAACCGAGGAAAAAGCCGTTGAAGCCAAGGCCGAAGCCAAACCGAAAGCAAAGGCCGCTGAAGCCGAGAAGGCAACCGAAGGCAAAACCGAAAAAGCCAAGGCCGCCAAGAAGGCCGCTGAAGAGAAGGCAACCGAAGGCAAAACCGAAGAAACCAAGGCCGCAGAACCCGAAGCCGCGGTTAAAGCGGAGGGCGAGTGAAAATGACCGACGAAACTGCCACTCAAACCGTTGAAAAAAAAGCCGAAGCGCCGCGTGAACCAATGCACAGGCGTGGCCCGATGCAGCGCGGCGGCGGCGGAAGGCGCGGGTTCGACCAAGGCGAAGGTCCGCGCGCGGAAGGGCGCTGGGGCGTGGCCCACGTCTTCTCGTCCAAGAACGACACGATTATCACGATAACCGACTTGAGCTGCGCGGAAACCATCTCGCGCGCGAGCGGCGGAATGGTGGTCAAGAGCCACCGCGAGGAAGGCGGGCCTTACGCGGCAATGCAAGCCGCATCCATGGCAGCGGCAAAAGCCCTCGAAAGGGGCATCACTAACATTCACGTTCGCGTGCGCGCCCCCGGCGGGCACAATACCAAGACTCCGGGCTCGGGCGCACAGGCCGTAATCCGCGCTTTGGCGCGTTCGGGCTTGCGCATCGGCAAAATCGAGGACGTGACGCCGATTCCCACGGACACCACCAAGCGTCCCGGCGGAAAACGCGGAAGGAGGGTATAAGAAATGAAATTCACCCTGCTTGAAGACACCGGGCCGAAAGCGTACTGGCTGGTGGAAGGCGCCAAGCCCGCGCTGTTGAACGCGCTTCGCCGCGCGGTCATCGCGGAGCTGGACGCGTTCGCAATCGACACCGTGGAATTCATGGAGAACTCCTCGCCACTGTTCAACGACTACCTGGCCAACCGCATCGGCCTGGTGCCGCTGACTTTCGACGAGTCCGCAAGCAAGGACGCGCAAATCATCTTCAGCCTCGAAGCCGAGGCGCTGGAAGAACCGCGCGCGGTCTACTCGGGCGAACTCAAGTCGCAGGACGACTTGATTGCGGTCCACTCGACGAACATCCCGATAATCAAGCTCGGCAAGGGGCAGGTGCTCCGCCTGCAGGGCACGGCGATAATGAACAAGGGCCGCAAGCACGCCAAATTCCAATCCGCAATCGCGTCGTACGGGCACCTGGGCGACTACAAGCTCGCCGAAAAGTGCGCGAAGTGCGGCGGCGAAATCAAGGCGCGCCTGTCAAAGGACTTGGCCGCCAAGATAAAGTCCAAGCCCGTGGAAAGCGCGTTGTGCTTCAAGTGCGAGGACGCGGCATTCAACAAGGACCCGTCCAAGCATCCCGACTCGAAGGAATACATTTTCTTCGTCGAGTCGTACAACAACATTCCCGCAGTCAGGCAGCTCCAGCGCGCCATTGACGCGTTGGAGAACGGCTTGGAGGCATTCAATGAGAGCAAGAGTTAGGGTAATGACGAACGCTTCGTCGTTCTCCGCCAAAATCGACGGCGGAGTGCTGCGCGTGCGCTTGGCCGCGAAGCCAATCGAAGGCGCGGCGAACGGGGCGCTCTTGAAAGAATTGAAGAGGCGGGGCGTGAAAGCCCGGATTTTGTCCGGGTTCAAGTCGCGCGAAAAAGAGCTGGAAACCGATGCCGCCTCGATGGCGGAATTGGAGGAAAAATTGCGCTGAAAAGCAGGGGTGGCAGAGCTTGGTCAAATGCGCTGGCTTGAGGTGCCAGTCTCTTAGGAGTGCCAGGGTTCAAATCCCTGCCCCTGCATCCCGCTAAAAAATCGCAAAAGGTTGTGTTGAAAAATGGTGAAAAAAGGACCCGAAAACATCCAGACGCGGAAACTCGCCGCTAACCTAGAGGCAACCGGCCGCAAGAACAAGTCGGGCTTGTGGGAGCGCGTGGCATCCATACTGAACAAGCCGAGCCGCAGCCGCTGCGAAGTCAACTTGGACAGGCTCGACAAGATTACGAAGGAAGGCGACACCGCGGTCGTAGCCGGCAAGATACTCGGAAACGGCGCGTTGACGCACAAGCTCACGATTGCATACTGGAAAGCCTCGGCTTCCGCGCTGGAAAAAATCAAGGCCTCGGGCTCCAAGGCCATGACGCTCGCCGAAATGGCGGAAAAGAACCCGAAGGGCTCGAAGACGATACTGGTGAAGTGAAAATGGACGAAATAGTCATTGATGGCTCGCACGCGGTCGCGGGACGCCTCGCCGCCTACGCGGCAAACAAGCTGCTCACGGGACGCAAGGTCACCGTGCTCAACGCCGAAAAAGTGGTCATTTCCGGCAACCGCCTCAAGATAGTCAAGCGTTACATGGAAAAGCGCGGAATCCAACTCAAAGGCGACCCGGACAAGTCGCCCAAGACGCCGCGCCGCCCCGACCTGCTGCTCAAGCGCATAATCTACGGCATGCTCCCGTCCGGCCGCCGCAACGCGCGCGAAGCCGCCATGCACAACCTGCGCTGCTACATGGCAGTGCCCAAGGAGTACGAGGCTGCGAAGGCAGAGAAGCCGGTCAAAACGTCCGCAAACCTGCACCGCTCATTCGTGACTCTCGAACAAGTCGCCCGCGACATGGGCTGGAAGAGGTAATTCTATTATGGCAAACGCTACCGTTAGAAAAGTGAAGAAAGCCAAGAAGGCGAAAACGCGCAGCCTCGTGCGCCGCGGAAAACGCAAGCGCGCCATCGCGCGCGTCACGATTCGCGAAGGAAAA
>PFPF01000021.1 GCA_002792915.1 Candidatus Micrarchaeota archaeon CG_4_10_14_0_2_um_filter_60_11
CGAAGGAGGCGCAGAGCCTGTTCAACGACAAGGACGTGCTCGTCCTGGTGCTTTGGGCGGTAATCTCGCCCGCCATGGGGCTGGCCTACCTCATCATCACCAAATACAAGAGCCTGCGCTGGCTTACCATACCGCTGATAGCGCTCAGCGTCCTGCAGTTCTGGTTCCAGTGGCGCGGGCTCTACGAGATAACTGCCAGCTTCTTCGGCGGATAGAAACGCAAAAAAAACTCAGTCTTTCGATTCCGCGTCTTCGGCCCGTTCGCGCAGGCGCTTGCCCGCCGCGGCGCGCTTGTCAAGCTGCTTGAGCACTTCCGTCTTCTTCTCGTTGCTCAGCACTTGGTCATAGATGAAGCGCGAGTAGTCGTTCGAAATCTTGGACGCGTCCAGCAGGATGCCCTGCATGTCGTTGGCGGACAAGTCCAGCTTTGCGGGCTTGTCCACCTCGACGCCGATGGGCCCGTAGCGGAAGCACAGGTAAACAAGCTGGTAAAAGGCTTCCGCGAGCACGCGCACTTCCGCGTTCGTGGACCAGGAGCCGTCCTCTTCCTCTATGGGAGCGTCCACCTCGCCCTTGCAATACAAGACGCCGTCCTCCTTGGAGACGCGGCCTATGAAGTCCACCAGCGCGCCGGAAACCGCTTCCTTGTTCGCGCCGTGCGTGTCGAAATGCAGGCGCACCAGGACGGCGCCCTGCTTGCACGCCTCGTCGAACAGCTTCTCCAGCTTGTCCTCTGGCGTCTCGTTGAACTTGAACCGGTCTAACAGCATTTCAGACTCTAATTAAGTTGCCGCCCGCGATATTATAAACGCTTCCGCAGCGGTTGCAGTGCCAGTTTCCCGCACGCGGCTGCAACGGAACCGCGTAACCCTCGTGCGAATAGCACTGCCTGCAGCTCTGAATCAGATTGTCGCCCTTAACTGTCATCGGATGGTCACCTATAAGAAACAACAAGCGCGCAAAAGCTTTTAACCGATTGCCAAAAGCGAAAACGGGAAAAAAATCGTTAAGAATACTGAATTGAAGCACTGCTTGACATTTCCGACTTGAAGCCCTGCGCGAAAGCGCTGCCTAGGCTGGCGAACAGGCTGCGCAGGGAGAATTCCTGCGGCACTTCGCACTCCTTGGCGGAGGCGCCGCCCAATTCGGCCGCCTTTTCCAGCGCGCGTTGGCGGGAAGCCACTTCGTCCACCAATCCCGCGCGAAGCGCCTGCGACGCGGTGAGTATGCGCGCGTCCAGCACTTCCGGGTATTGCGCGGTCAGCTTTCCTTCCCTGCCCTTCTCGACGTCCGCCTTGAAGTTGGCGAATGCCTCGTCCACGAACCCTTGCAGTATGGCGCGCTCCGAGTCGGTCAGGTTGCGGTAGCCCGAACCCATGTCCTTGAGTTCGCCGCTCTTAATCGTGTCCTCTGCCAGGCCGAGCTTGTCGAACAAGTCGCGGTAGTTGAGGAGCGTTGCCCGCGCGCCTATGCTGCCGGTCATGGTGTTCGGGTTCGCGACGATGTAGTGGAGGGCGCCGCCGCGTAATAGCCGCCCGATGCCGCGGATTCGCCGAAATACGCCACCACGGGCTTGGACGCGTTCGCCACGGCGTCGTAAATTTCCTTGCTTGCCACGGGCGAGCCGCCCGGGCTGTCCACGTCCAGCAGTATCGCGCCCGCCTCGCTTGATTCTTCGGCCGCGCGGATTTGTCCGGCGATTGAGGCGGAGGAGGCGTAGCCGCCGAAAGCGTCGCCCGAACGCGCGATTTCGCCGTGCACCGCCACGGGGTAAACGCACGTTTCCTGCATGGTGAACGGGGTGCCCGAGAATATCACGAGTAGCGTGACGGTCGCAACGAACAACAGCGCCAGCGTAGTCAACGGATTCATGGATGGATTAACGGCGGCGGGGTTTTATACTCTTTCGCATCAAAATGATTCCGATGTTCGGCCTCGTGGAAATCGTGCTTTTGATAATCCCCGCGTGGGTTTCGAACAGCGTGCCCGTCGTGCTGGGCGGCGGCCCGAAAATCGACGGCGGGTTCCGCGCGTGGGACAACAGGCGCATCCTCGGCGACTCGAAAACAGTTAACGGCTTTCTTTCGGGAATAACCTTCGGCACCGCGGTCGGCGCGGTGGCTGCGGCGAGCTTCGGCAACGATTACCTGCCCATGCTCGGCGTCTCCCAGAAGGTCGGGCTCGCCGTGCTGCTCGCGTTCGGCGCGATGGCGGGCGACCTCCTCGGCAGCTTCATCAAGCGCAGGCGGGGGCAGCCGCCCGGATACCCGTCGCTCGTGCTGGACAAGCTGCTCTTCCTTTACGTCGCGCTCGCCATCGCGTTGGCCGCCTACCCCGCGCTGTGGGGCGCAATAGGGTGGGACGGCTTGGCTTTCCTGACGGTTGCGACTTACGCGCTGCACGTTTCCTTCAACTGGATAGCGCACTATGCGCTCCGCGTCAAGAGGGTCCCGTGGTGAAGCTCGGCAAAAGCGCGGCATTCCTGCTGTCCTTCCTCGCGCTCTTCTTCGTCCCCTTCGCCCTGATCCACTTCCTGCCGCTGGGTTTCGCGAGCGAGGCCGTCGCCTCCGTAGAGGAAACGATGCTCAAGGCGGCGGGCTACGCCACGCAGCGCGACGGCGCCTTCCTGTCAATCGGCGGGAAGAGCGACTTCGAAATAGTGACGGACTGCACGGGCCTCGTCATGGTCATACTCTTCTTCGCGCTGCTTTATTCCACGCCGTCAAAAGCCGACAAGCCGCGCGCACTCTTGATTTACGCACCCGTGCTGCTGTCGTTCAACCTGGCGCGCCTGTTCGCCACGCTCGTCGCGCACTACCATTTCGGCCCCGCGGTTTTCGAGGGCGTGCACGTGGCGTTGTGGTTCGTGGACTCGGCAGTCGTGCTGTGGTGCTGGTCGCGCGCAACCGGGGCGAAGCTGCTGTGAACGTAATCGTCGAAAAAAAAGCGCTGTTAAGCGCCTTGCACGGCGCGAAGGAGCTTTACCCGGACGAGTTCACCGCGCTGTTCAAGGGCGAGTCCAAGAAGGGCGAGTTGAGGATAACCGACTTGCTGATAACGCCGTTCGCGGAGTACGGCCGCTCGCGCTCGTCGTACTCGCCGTGGTTCGTCCCGTCGGCTTCGGGGACTGTGGCTTCATTCCACAGCCACCCTTCGGGCCCCGCGCTGCCCTCTAAACAGGACCTGGTTTTTTTCGCCACGGGTTACGCGGTGAACTTCATCGCCACCGCGCCTTACGACCTGCGGGACGTTGCGGCTTTCGACAACAAGGGCAAGCGCGTCGCGTTCACGCTGATTGACTGAACGAAAAAGCAAACGGCGCAAGCGGGAAAAACAAAATCAAAAGCTTGACGGCATTTGTTTTGCCGAAGCATTATTTTTAATGTAATTTTGCTTCGCTAACTCTCGTTGTTTTTTTTTTTCTCCGCGGCTCACGCGGTTTCCACGCGCGGGGCGAGGAAGTAGGACAGCTTCGCCTTGCCGACTTCGTACGAAACCCTTACGGGCGCGTCCGACTTGAGCTCTATGAGTATGTCGCCGTCGTCCGGGCAGGCGCGCGTCAGGTTGTCCAAATAATCGTACGGGAAGACCGCCACGCTCTTGGCGGTGACCTTGACTTCCTTCACCGCTTCCGAGTCCGCCTTGGTTTCGATCAGCAGGTCGCCGGAGTCGCCGTGCGCCTCGACTATGAATTCAGAGTCGCGCGCATGCAAGGTCACGTGGCTGGAGAGCAGGCCGGCGTCGCGGAGCATTTCCTTGAACTCGCCGCCGTTCACGCGCACGGTGGCGTCGAATGAAATCTTGGGCTCGCGGGGAAACGCGGCGCCCGACTCGAGGAGCGGCATCTTGAACGAGCGCTTGGACTGGCCGCTCGAGAACTTGAGCATCAGGCGGGATTCCTTCTCGTCCAGCGACAGCGCCAGCTTTTCGCCAGAGCGCGAGCGGGCGAGTATCTTTGACAAGTCCGCCAGGTTGAGGCCGATGTTGACTTTTTCGGCGACGGAAAACTTCGAGAAAGCCGAGTGGGGCAGCGTGAAGTCCACCATCGCGATTTGCGACGGGTCCATGGTGCGCAGCTTGAGGCCTTCCTTGGAAACCTCGAAAACGCCTTCGCCCACCAGGTTGACTACCGCGTCGACGCACTGCTTGAATTTGCGCGCGTCGTCGATTACTAGCTCCATCAATACCACACCCATAGTGATTGGGGGCGGACAGCATTAATATATTATTCGCTGGACAAGACGGCGTCGCAGCCCTTCGGCTCCTCGATTTGCAGGAAAAAGAACAGCTTCAGGTAGCCGAGCAGGGGAATTCGCAACAGAACCTTGCCTTTGACATCGCTGGCCGGCACAAGTTGGAT
>PFPF01000033.1:0-1647 GCA_002792915.1 Candidatus Micrarchaeota archaeon CG_4_10_14_0_2_um_filter_60_11
GCGTCCTGGCGCTTGGTGAACGCGCCCGACGCTTCGACTACCAAGTCCACGCCCAACGACTTCCACGGCAGCGCGAACGGGTCCTTTTCCGAGAGGTAGCGGAACTCCGCGCCGTCAACGCCCATCGCGGTTTCAGTGAACGAAACTTTGCCTTCGAAGCGCCCGTGCACCGAGTCGAACCGCAGCAGGTGCGCGGCGGTCTTGGAGTCGCACAGGTTGTTCACCGCGACGAGTTCGTGCTTCCTGAAGAGGCCTTGCGCGTGCGCCGCCTTGAAGAAGCACCGCCCGATTCTTCCGAAACCGTTAATCGCTATTTTCAATCCAAACCACCCCGAATCAGCTCACGCCACCGCCAACAAATCCACTTGCAAGCTCAAAAATATTACGTACAGGAGCATGAGCGCGATGCCCTGCGTCTTGGACAGCCGCTTGGAACTGTAGGCGAACAGGAATATGAGCAGGAAGCACATTGCCATGAAGCCGTAACCGGTCAGCGCCTGCGCGAAGTTGAACAGGGAATCCGCGCCGTTCGAGAAAATGGCGGCAACGCCCAGCACGAGCGTCAGTTCGGTGGTAAAGCTGCCGATGAGGTCGCCCCACACCACTTCCTCCTCGCGCGCCTTGAGCGCGGAAAGGTTGAGGACGAGTTCGGGCAGGGTCACGCCCAATGCCACGACCGTCAAGCCGATGAGCATTGAGGGCACGCCGAGCGCGCCGCTCAGCAGAACGGCCTGGTCAACCACCACGTTGGCGACGAGTACTACCAAGCCGAGGAACGCGACGAGCTTTATGATTTCGCGGCCGAACAAATGCTTGTAAAACTTGAGTTCCGGCGGCTCGTCGCCCAGCTTGAGTTCCGTCTGCACGGACGCCTCCTTCTTGTGGAAGACTTCCTGCTCGGAAACGTTGTAAACGTACATCAGGTAAACGACGACGAGGATTATGCCCTCGATGAAGGTGAGCTTGTTGTCCAGCAGCAGGAAGAAGGGGATGGCGAGCACGAAGAAAAGCCACCCGAAGTTTTCGAGCACGGTTTTTTCCCGCACGCGCAGGCCGTCCTTGACGAACACCACGAAGCCCACTATGAGGCACAACAGCGCCACGTTCGCGCCGATTATCTCGCCCAGCACGAGCGAAAGCTGCCCGCGCGACGACGAGACGCCCGCAATCATGAGGTCGGGCAGCGAAGTCCCCAAGCCGAGCACTATGAACGAGAGGAAAAACTTGGGCACGCGGAAGTAAATGGAAACGCTGTTAATCACGCGCACGAGCCGCGTCGACAGGTAGCCGAGCGCCAGCAGGGCCGCGACGAGGAGCGTCAATTGCATCAGCATAAGCGCATTAACGCGGCACGGTAATAAAAAGCGGCAGGATATTCAGTTAAAAGGAACCGAAATGGACGGATGGCACCACGCCCAAACGGCGGCAAAGGTATTGAAGGAACAGGAAAGCGGAGCCAACGGCCTGACCGAAGAAGAGGCCAGCCGCCGCCTCGAAAAGCACGGCAAGAACGCGCTCAAGGAAGCGCCGCGCGAATCGCCGCTTACAATGTTCCTCGGCCAGTTCAAGGACTTCATGATATTGCTGCTCTTGGCCGCTGCGGCGGTGTCCGCCGCGCTGGGCGAAACCATCGACGCCGCGGCGATA
>PFPF01000033.1:1740-4128 GCA_002792915.1 Candidatus Micrarchaeota archaeon CG_4_10_14_0_2_um_filter_60_11
TCGACGCTAACCATGTTCCTCCGCCAGTTCAAGGACTTCATGATACTGCTCCTCTTGGCCGCAGCCGCGGTCTCGGCAGCGCTGGGCGAAACCATTGACGCCGCGGCGATAGTCGCAATCGTGATAATCAACGCGGCCATCGGGTTCGCGCAGGAATACCGCGCGGACAAGGCGATACAGGCGCTCAGGGCGCTGGCAGCGCCCAAGGCGCGCGTAATCCGCGACGGCTCGGAGAAGCATATTGACGCCTCGGAAATCGTGCCCGGCGACGTGATACTCATAGAGGAAGGCGACCGCGCGCCCGCGGACTGCAGGCTTTTGGAAACCGTGGAGTTCTCGATTGACGAAGCGCTGCTCACGGGCGAATCAAAGCCCTCGCGCAAGGACGCGGACGCGGCGTTGAACGCGGATGCGCCGATCGCCGAGAGGCGCAACATGGCGTACGCGGGAACCGTGGCGGTGCGCGGAAGGGCGAAAGCCGTGGTAGTAGCGACGGGCATGCAAACCGAAATGGGCAAGATTGCAGGCTTAGTGCAGGCTACGAAAGCCGAGGACACGCCGCTCCAACAGCAGTTGGAGGCGCTTGGAAAATTCTTGGGCACCGCCGCGCTCGTAATCTGCGGAATCGTGTTCCTGGTCGGCTTGTGGCGCGGCTTCCCGCCGCTGGAAATGTTCATGACCGCGGTCAGCCTCGCGGTGGCGGCGATTCCGGAAGGCCTGCCTGCCGTCGTCACGATAACGCTCGCAATCGGCGTGCAGCGCATGGCGTCGAGGAACGCGATAATACGCAAGCTGCCCGCGGTTGAAACTCTCGGCGCGGCTACCGCGATTTGCAGCGACAAGACGGGCACGCTCACCAAGAACGAGATGACCGTGCGCGAAATCTGGCTGGCGGGCGGAAGGCACTGCCGCGTGACGGGCGAAGGCTACGAAGCGACGCACGGCGAAATCGAAGGCGTCGCCAAGAACGACGAACAGCTGGGAATCCTGCTGGAAACCGCGTGCCTGTGCAACAACGCGAGCCTGATTTTCGACGACAAGAAAAAGAAGGCGTCGGTCGCGGGCGACCCCACGGAGGGCTGCCTCCTCGTAGCCGCGGAGAAAGGCGGGCTCGACTACGAGGAACTGCGCGAAAAATACGCGTTCGCGCTCGAAGTGCCGTTCTCTTCCGAACGCAGGATGATGACCGTCGTGCGGCAACACGGGAAGGGATACCGCGTTTACTCGAAAGGCGCGCCCGAAGCGATGCTGGAAAAATGCACGCACGCGCTGGAAGGCGGCAAGCGGGTGCGGCTCGGCGAAGAGGAAAAGAAGCGCATCCTCGAAGCGAACGGCGGTATGGCGCGCAAGGCGCTGCGCGTGCTCGCGTTCGCCTACAGGGACGCGGCCGCGAAGCCGACGGCAACCGATGCCGAAACAGAATTGACTTTCACAGGCCTGGCGGGAATGATGGACCCGCCGCGCCCCGAAGCCAAACAAGCGGTGGAACTCTGCAAGCAGGCGGGCATCCGCGTCGTAATGATTACGGGCGACAACCCCGAAACCGCCGCGGCAATCGGCCGCGAACTTGGTTTGTTGAGTGAAGGTTCACGCATCATGACGGGCCGCGAGCTTGACGAAATCAAGGACTTGGCGCAGGTGGCGGGCAGCGTAGCGATTTACGCGCGCGTCTCGCCGGAGCACAAGCTGCGCATAGTCGACGCCCTCAAGGAGAACGGCGAGATAGTCGCAATGACCGGCGACGGGGTGAACGACGCGCCCGCCATAAAGCGCGCAGACATCGGCATAGCCATGGGAATCACGGGCACGGACGTGACCAAGGAAGCCGGCAGCATGATAATAACCGACGACAACTTCGCCAGCATCGTGGCCGCCATAGAGGAGGGGCGCACGATTTACGCGAACATCGTGAAAGCAGTCACCTACCTCGTGTCCTGCAACATCGGCGAGATACTCACTATTTTCACCGCGGTGGCAGTCGGCCTGCCCTCGCCGCTCACCGCACTGCAAATACTCTGGATGAACCTCGCGACGGACGCGGCGCCCGCGCTCGCGCTCGCCATGGAGCCCGCCGAAAAGGGCGTGATGCGCCAAAAGCCTCGCAACCCCAAAAAGCCGATTCTGGGAATGCACAACGCCGCGAGAATCGCGCTCGTGGGCGCTTGGGTTGCGGCAGGCACGCTCGCAGTTTATTGGCTGAGCCTGCCCAAGGGCGCGGCCGTTGCCGAAACCATGGCTTTCACCACAATAATATTCTTCCAGCTTTTCTACGCGCTCGACTGCCGCTCGGAGCGGCCGCTGCACGAAGTGGGCTTCATGTCAAACAAGTGGATGCTTGCCGCGGTTCTCGGCGGCGTCGCGCTCCAACTCGTGATAATCTACGCGCCG
>PFPF01000033.1:4163-4305 GCA_002792915.1 Candidatus Micrarchaeota archaeon CG_4_10_14_0_2_um_filter_60_11
CGCTGGCGACTTGGCGTTGGCCGCGCTCACTGCCGCATCCCTCCCAATCGCGCTGCAAATAGGCAAGATGGTGAAAAAATGGAAACCGTGAAGCAAATAGCGAGGAAGAACCCGCCCGCAATAAGCGGCGGCGCGCCCCTGG
>PFPF01000060.1:0-772 GCA_002792915.1 Candidatus Micrarchaeota archaeon CG_4_10_14_0_2_um_filter_60_11
CAACTGCAGTGCCAGCGCGCGCGTGGTCAACGCGACCGAACCCGTCTCGTGCACGCTGTCGCCCGCGAGCGCTACGCTTGACTACAACTCGCAGCAATCGTTCACCGCCGCGTGCGCCTCGTTCAACGGCACGGCTGCCGACTGCCCGATGCTCTCATGGAGCACCACGGTAACCGGCTCGAGCGTTTCTCCGGCATCTTCACAATATTCAACCGTGCTTTACAGCGGCTCGGTCACGGGCACGGGTTACGTCAACGCCGACAACGGCGGAAACTTCTCGTGCAGCGCGTACGCGACGGTAAGCCACTCGGACAGCGGCGGAGGCGGCGGCGAAGACTCGCACGACGTCTTCTTGGGTTATTACGGCGGCGGAACTTCCGGCACGAGGAGCCCGACGCCGACACCGACGCTTTCGGCTTCGCCAACGCCCTCGCTGACGCCCACGCCTTACGCGAGGCCGTCGCCCACGCCGACTACGGCCGCGCAGACGCCTACGCCGGCCGCGCAGGCAACGCCTTCGCCTGCACCGTCGCCCGGCGCGCAAACCGGCTTGTTCACCGCGGGGCTCGCGCAAGTGACTGGAATATCGCTGTTGTTCCTGTTGTTTGCGGCAGCGCTTTACGCGGGCTACAGGTACCTGGGCTGGAGGCTGTAAGTTTTCCCGAAAAAGCCCCGAACGAACGATTTTTAAATTCGTTCGGGCATTAAATTTAAAGCTCTTTTTACGAGAAATCGTAAATGTGGGGAGTAAGCGACAATCGGCTGGAAAAAA
>PFPF01000060.1:800-4811 GCA_002792915.1 Candidatus Micrarchaeota archaeon CG_4_10_14_0_2_um_filter_60_11
GAAAAGAAGTCGTTTGAGAACCATTTGTAAAATCAAGGTTCTATTTCGGAGAGTGATTAGTGTCATGGACGTCGCGAAGGCAATCCGCTTGTGCGTTGACTCGGGCAAGGTGAAGATGGGCGCGAAGACCGCGCTCAAGGCCACGTTGCTGGGCGAGCCCAAGCTCCTGGTGATAGCGGCCAACGCGCCGGCGGACGAGGCCGGCGACTTGAAGAGCGCCGCGCGCCACTCGAAAGTGCCCGTAATGAATTATTCCGGGTCGAGCATCGAGCTGGGCGTCGCGTGCGGCAAGCCGTTCCCGGTCAGCGCGCTCGCGGTCATCAGCGAGGGCGACTCGAGCTTGCTGGAATCGGTGAAAAAATGAAGCTGTCCATGCAGGAGATAGGCCTGCTCAACCTGCTCGAAAGCGCCACGGGCGCGCAGGGCAGGGACGCCGTTGCGGTGGGCGAGAAGCTCGTGTTCGTGGTGAACGAGGGACAGCTCGGGCGCGCGATTGGCAAGGGAGGCGAAGGGCTGCGCCGCCTTGAGGCGCGCGTTGGAAAGCAGGTGGAAGTGGTCGAGTACGCGGAAGGCGCGGAGAAGTTCGCGCGCAACCTGTTCGCGCCGGTAAACGCGGAGAATGTGGAGGTAAAGAACGGCACGGCGTTCGTGCGGTTCAAGGGCGAGGACAAGGGCCGCGCCATCGGAAGGGGCGGCGAGAAGGCGGAGCGCGCACGCGCGCTGCTGGAAAGGTTTCACGGGTTGAAGCTCAAGATTTTGTGAATCAATAGGTGATAATAATGGCAAGGGGAGAATTCGCTGGAAGGAAACTCAAGCGCGACAGGCAGAGCAAGCGCTGGCTGAACAAGTGGTGGAAACGCAAAGCGCTGCACATCAAGGAGCGCTTCGACCCGCTTGAGGGCGCGCCCCAGGCCAAGGGCATCGTGCTCAAGAAGGAGGGCAAGGAGCAGAAGCAGCCGCACTCGGGAATCATCAAGTGCGTGCGCGTGCAACTCATCAAGAACGGGAAAAAGGTGAGCGCCCACGTGCCGCGCGACAAGGCGATCGACAAGATTGACGAGCACGACGAGGTCACCATCGAAGGCCTCGGCGGCTCGCAGCGCGGGCAGATGGGCTCGATTCCGGGCGTGCGCTACAAGGTCATGGCCGTCAACGGCGTGTCCCTGAGCGAGCTTAGGAAAGGAAAGAAGGAGAAGCCGAAGAGGTAGAATGACTCATGGCAGAAAACGCTGAAACGATTGAAAAGAAAAAGGCCAAGGCGCCGCGCAAGCGCGAAGCCGAAGCGAAGGCTTTGCCCCCCAAGGCACTGCCGCCGAAGGCCGAGGCGAAAGCGGAAGCAAAAGCCTTGCCTCCGAAAGCCGAGGCGAAAATGGAGGCTAAAGCCGAGGCAAAGGCGGAACGCGCCATCGAGGCGGAGCCCGTAGCATACAAGGGGCCGGGCCTGAGGCTGTTCGACAGGTACGACTTCAACGTCGTGACGCGCGACGCGAGCCTCGGGCAGTACTTGTGCCTCAAGCCCGTCACGATGCCGCACAGCTTCGCAAGGCACGCGAACAAGCAGTTCGCCAAGCGCAACGTGAACGTGGTCGAGCGGCTGGCGAACAAGCTCATGCGCGGGGGCACGGGCAAGAAGGTGGGCGGCAGGATAATCCGCACGCACGGCTCGCTGCAAGGCAAGAAAACCAAGGTCATCAGCGTAATCAGGACCGCGTTCGAGTCCATAGAGGCGCGCACCAAGCAGAACCCGGTGCAGCTCCTCGTGCGCGCGCTTGAAAACTCGGCCCCGACCGATGACGTGACGCGCATCCGCTTCGGAGGCGTCTCGTACCAGCAGGCGGTGGACATCAGCGCCCAACGCAGGCTCGACATCGCATTGAGGAACATGGCGATGGCGGCAATCATGGGCTCGTTCAACAACAAGACCACGCTCAGCCAGGCGCTCGCGGATGAAATCGTCCTCGCGGCGGAAGGCAGCCAGGACAGTTACTCCATAAAGAAGCGCAACGAGGCGGAACGCGTGGCAAGGAGCGCGAGATAAATGCCAAAAGAAAGCGTCAAACGGCTCTACCTGTCCGACAGGGACAAAAAGGTCGCGGGGGTGTGCGGCGGAATCGCCGAATACTTCGAAGTTGACCCGACCCTGGTCAGGCTGTTGTGGGTGATTTTCACCCTGGCAAGCTTCGGCGCGGGAGTGTTCGCGTACATAATCGCGGCAATACTGCTGCCCCACAGGCCCGCAAGTGCGGGCGGCAGCAGTGGACGCAGCCGCCGCCGCAAGGCGCGCAGGGCGAAGAGGTAGCGCGCAAGCAAAGGCAAGCAAACGGTTTCAAAAGGGTGAAAAGCGGATGACGAGGAAGGAAGTCATAGTCGACGAAGTAGTCAAGCTGATGAGGAGCCCGGACAACATCCGGAACATGGGCATCGTCGCGCACGTGGACCACGGCAAGACGACGCTCAGCGACTCGCTTCTCGCGCGCGCGGGCCTGATTTCCAAGGAGCTCGCGGGCGAACAGCGCATGCTTGACTATGACGAGCAGGAGCAGGCGCGCGGCATCACAATCAAGGCGGCGAACGTGTCGCTCGGCTTTCACTACAACCAGCAGGACTACCTAATCAACCTCATCGACACGCCGGGGCACGTTGACTTCGGCGGGCACGTGACGCGCGCCATGCGCGCCGTGGACGGCGTCATCCTCGTGGTGGACTGCGTCGAGGGCATCATGCCGCAGACCGAGACGGTTTTGAGGCAGGCGCTCAAGGAGAAAGTCAGGCCGGTGCTCTTCATCAACAAGATAGACCGCCTCATCAACGAGCTGAAGCTGGACTCCAAGGGAATGCAGGAGCGCTTCGTCAAGGAGATAATGGGCGTGAACAAGCTCATCGAGAGCTACGGCCCGCCCGAGTTCAAGAAGGACTGGCTCATCAGCGTCGAGAAGGGCAACGTTGCGTTCGGCAGCGCGTTCAACAAGTGGGCGATCAGCTACCCCATAATGAAGGCGAAGGGAATCACGTTCAACGAGATTTACGAGCACTGCTCAAACGGCACGCACGCGGTGCTCCAGGAAAAGGCGCCCGTTGACGAGGTCATACTCGAGATGGTGGTCAAGCACCTGCCGTCGCCCAAGGAATCGCAAAAATACCGCATTCCGGTCATCTGGCACGGCGACTTGGAGAGCAAGTACGCCAAGGACATGATGGCGTGCAACCCTCAAGGCAAGGCGACATTCATGGTCACGGCGATTCAGGTGGACGAGCACGCGGGCGACGTGGCGGTCGGGCGCATCTACTCGGGCACGCTCAGGAAGGGCAGCGAGATAACGCTGGCTTCGCAATACAAGGTGGAAAAGCTCCAGGGCGTTTCCGTGTACATGGGGCCGGACCGCGTGCTGGTGAACGAGGTTTACCCCGGCAACATAGTCGCGCTCGTGGGGCTGCACGACGTTTACGCGGGCGAAACCATCTCGGAAGGCGAAATGGCGCCCTTTGAAAAAATCACGCACCACTCGGCGCCAGTCGTCACCAAGAGCGTGGAGGCGAAGAACCCGCGCGACCTGGTGAAGCTGATCGACGCGCTGCGCAGGATAGGCAAGGAAGACCCTACGCTGCGCGTGGAAATCAACCAGGACACGGGCGAGCACCTCATTTCGGGCATGGGCGAGCTCCACCTGGAAATCATCGAGTACAAGATAAGGAACGAGCGCAAGGTGGACATCACCACTTCGCCGCCCATCGTGGTCTACCTGGAAACCATCAACACGGAGGGCCCGGAGCTCGAAGGCAAGTCGCCCAACAAGCACAACAAATTCAAGATAATCGCCGAACCGCTCGAAGCGGGCGTTGTCGCGGCGATGATAGACGGCAAAATCGACGACAAGACCAAGGGCAAGGACCTGATAGACAAGCTCATCGAAGCCGGCCTGGCGCGCGACGAGGCGAAGAAGGTGCTGGCGGTGCACAACAACAACCTGTTCGTGGACTGCAGCAAGGGAGTCCAGTACCTGCAGGACATCA
>PFPF01000060.1:4818-17988 GCA_002792915.1 Candidatus Micrarchaeota archaeon CG_4_10_14_0_2_um_filter_60_11
CGTGGTGCAGGCGTTCGAAGAGGCGATGAACCAGGGGCCGCTCGCCAAGGAGAAGTGCACGGGCGTCAAAATCAAGCTGATGGACGCGACGATTCACGTGGACCCCGCGCACCGCGGGCCCGCGCAAATCATCCCGGCCATCAAGCGCCCCATCTATGCAAGCATGCTCACGGTGGGAGTCAGCCTGCTCGAACCCAAGCAGAAGCTGTTCGTCTCGTGCCCCCAGGAGTACATGGGCGGCGCGATGAACATGGTGCAGGGCAGGCGCGGGCAAGTCACGGACGTGCAACAGGAGGGAGAGGCGACGAACATCTCGGCGAAAGTGCCCGTCGCGGCAATGTTCGGGTTCGCGTCCGACATACGCGGCGCGACGCAGGGCCGCGCGGCGTGGTACTACGAGTACGCCGGCTACGAGCCCCTGCCAAAGAACCTGCAGGTGGAAATCGTGGCGAGCGTCCGCAAGCGCAAGGGCGAAAAGGAATTGCCGCCCACGCCCAAGGACTTCGTGGACTGAGCCGCAAGGGGGCGCCGCGCCCCAAAACCCCTTTTTTTATTCGATTTTTCAAAAATCCCGAGTTTTAGCGCGCCCGCGTTTCCCGCGGAATTTTACCTCTTAAAAACCCGTTTTTACCTCTACGGGAGTGTTTTTAAAGGCACCAGAGGTAATGGTTGACGGGTGGGGTTCAGTTGGCGCCGGCGCGCAAGCGCTTGCGCGGAAGGAAGCCCGCTTTTTGTGAACCAAAAAAAAGGAGAAGGTGAACGAAAAAATGGCTAGGAAACCGTTCGGCGGCTACACCGTTAGCTTCGCCAAAGTCAAGGAAATGACCCTCGGAGAGGTCTTCGGCACCGGCGCAATCACGCCCAGCGAAATGACGAAGCGTGTCTGGAAGGTCATCAAGGGCCACAAGCTCGCGAGCAAATAAGAGTAAAAGCTCCGGCCTTATTTTTTATTTTTTTTATTATTTTATTTTTTGTTTATTCTTGAATTTATTTTTTTATTCAAGTTGTTTTCTGCTTGTTTCTTGTTTTGATTCGCTTCAAACCGCGTCGCGGTTGGAGTGCATTTCCAACTCCACCGTGTCCCCGTCGCGGAGCGCGTAAGCCGCGCCCACCTGCTGGCCGGGAAAGCGGGTGGAGCCCCAGACGCGCGCGCACTTCAAATGCTCGAAGAAGTCCTTGTGGATGGTGCGCGCCGCGTCCCGCACCGCGGTCGCGCCCTCGAACAATACGATCGGGCGGTCGTCCTTGCCGTTCTTGGAGCGCGTGAAAACGCGCACGATGCGCAGCGAAGAATAAATCTTGTCGCGGATTTCGCCGGCGTGCTTCTCCGCGTCCCTATGCAGGTGCAAGTCAAGCCTCCGCTTGTGCTTGAGGGACCCGAAGAACGCCTTTTGCGCGGCAACGTCCTGCGTCCCGTCGATTAGCACCAGCGCCAAATCCGCCGCCCGGGCCATGGCGAACAGCAACAGCTTGTTCCCCTCGTGGCCGCTGGGCGTGTCCACCAGCTGGATTTGCACGCGATTGTAATCCATCATCGCGGGAGCCGCCTGCTTGGTCTCGAAAGGCGTGTCCGTGGACGCGAGGCGCGTGCCCGCCAGAAGATTCACCAGGAAGCTCTTCCCGCTGTTCGGGAAACCGAGCACTATGACTTGCGCGCCGCCCTGCTTGCGCACGAAGCCGCTGCTCCCGCCGCCCTTGCGCCCGCGCTTGGCCAGCTCCTCGCGGACCGCCTCCTTGCGGTAGCGGCCCAGCTTGGACTTGATGTCCGTAAGAATCGAGTGAGCCGCCTTGTGCTTGGGGCAGAACTTGAGCATTTCCTGGAGCGCGGCGATTTTCTCCTCGATGGTGCCCGCATCGTGGTACTTCTCCTCGGCATGGTAGTATTCGGGACCTGCGTTCAGGGAAGCCATAAGCGTTAATCGCCGCCGCTGTTTAAATTATCAATTATTTGCGGGAGAACGCGGGCGCGGCGGCGTCAAGCAAATCGTCCAGCCTCTCGCGGTACGGCTTGTAGCGGGGTCCGAGTATTTTCTTGCGCGCCGCGTCCAGCACAAGCATCATGTCGTCGTGCAGCTTCACCCGCACGAAATCCGGCGGCTCGTCCTGCTCCAGCAGTTGGTAGAGCCCGTTTGTCGCCCGCCCCACAATCAGGCTGTCTTTGCCGATGAACTCGCCGGCAAGAGACACGTGCTGTTCAATTACATCCGCAACCTCGTTCGACGTGAGTGGTTCCTTGCGCATCGCTTTCATCACGAGAGCCCTTAGGCGCGCGCTCTGCGCCTCGACGCGAAGCAGCTGCCTGCGCGAATCCTCCGGAAGGCCCTGCCTTGAAACATGGTCGATGAGCGCCTCGCCGAACGGCACCCCCTCGGAAATGCTCCGCCCGCCCGTAGACGCGTAAATGTTCAGCTCCTTGTTGAGCTGTTTCGAAAACCTGTCAAGCTTCGGTTTCATTTGCGTTCCGCCCTCAACACGAACAATTCCTCGAAAAAGAACCGCTCGCTCGCGGCCTTCTCCACGGTAAAACCCTGCCCCTCAAGGCTTTTCTGCGTTTCGCCGGAATCCGAAGCGCTGGACTGGAGCAGCAAAACGACGCCGCCGGGATTCAAGTGCCCCTGAAACTCGGCGAGGAACCTTTCCGTGAGCACGCGGCCGCTCTCGCCGGACTCGAGCGCGATGTCGCCAACTTGTTCATCATCCTCCGGCAGGTAGGGCGGGTTGAACGCGATGCAGTCGAACTTTTCGGGAACAGCCGAAAACAAGTCTGATTGCACGAAAGACATTTTCCCCGCCACGCCTTCCCTTTCCGCGTTTTGCTTCGCAACCGCCAGCGCTTCGGCGTCAACGTCCGCGCAAACCACCGCGGCGACTTCCTTCTTTTTCGCGGCGGCTATGCCCTGAATGCCCGAACCCGTGCCCAAGTCGAGGAAAGAGCCGCAAGCGTAGCGCTTGACGCATTCCTCCAGCAACAGCGAGTCCTCGCGCGGCGAATAAACCATTGGCTTTTCAGTACTCGTGCAAATCGCGCTGCTTCTTCTCCAAGCCCCTGATTTTCGCGCACGGGTTCCCGATTTCGTAATCCAGCTTCACGTATTCCAAGCCTTCCTGCTCGAGCATCTTATGCGCGTTCGCCGTAATCGAAGGGCTGCACAGTATCCCGCGGACTACCCCGCCCTTGCGCTTGCGCAACTCGTGCACGTAACGGTTCAGCTGCGTCACCGCAGCCAAGCCCGCGTCGCGGCGCTTGACTTCGATTGCCACCAGATGCCCCAGCGCGTCCTCGGCGAGTATGTCCACCGCGCCCTTGGGCATCGCGGACTCCTTCTTGAGCGGGCGCAATCCTTTTTCCAGCACGTTCAAGTCCTGCATCAGCAGCCCCGAAAGCTCGCGTTCCGAGCCGAAGAGCTTGAGTTTCTTGTCGTCGCGCATCTCGAACGATCCCGCAAAGTCAACGCGCGAGAATTCGACTTCTATGGTTTCCTTGAGCGGCTTCAGGCGCTGGGCGGTGACCGTCAAGCCGCCTTCGCTTGCGGCAGTAGTTATCGCCGCGCCCGGCCCCTGATAGTTTATCGCGGCCATCTTGGAGCCCTGATGCACGAGAAAAGTCCCGTCCGGCTTGATTATGAGGAGTCGGTCGCCCTCGCTCAGCTTGGAAGCGGCGCGTCCTTCGTAGCGCACGCGGCACTCGCCCACCACGACGCAAAGCTTGGCCTTGTCCAGCGCCTCGTCCACGGCGCGCTTTGCTTCGGCGAACCCGGTCATCGCTTTTTCTCACTTTGCGCCAGCTTGGAGCCGTAGGTGTAATGCAGGAATTCCAGCGCTTTGCGCTCGTCTTCGGAGAGGGACGCCACATCCAACAGTTTTTCGAGCGCTTTAATCTGGTCCGCTATCCTGACGTCTTTTTGCTTGGCGAACTTCGCGAACGCAGCTATCATCTTGGCGGCGGGAGGCTGCACGCGCTTGCGGGACAATATGTCGAGAACGCGCGCGTTCAGAAACTTTTGCTCGATGCCAGTCAGCGGGCCGAGGCTTTTGCGCGCGAACTCAACTTCGTTCTGGTGGTTAAAGATTGAGGTAACTAGTTCGCGCGAGTTCCCCTGGAAGCCTTGCGGGGTATGCGCCATATGCCACACCTCGTCATCGCTGACCTGTGGCGGGTGTACGTGCGTCGAGTAGCCGAGCAAGTCTAGGTAGCGGAAAAAGAAATCGGCGCGCTTAGGCTCGTCTTCCAGCCCGACAATGGTAGATTTGCTCAAGCGCATGAAGCGGTTGTAGGCCGCAACCGCATTCAGCAGGTTCTCGGGCGTGCGTTTGCGTTCGGCGTTCAAGAGCGCCTTCGTCACGTGCGCGTAATACAACGGCATGGTCTTATCGTTCCAGTGCTGGGTCGCGGCGTCCTGTATCGCCTCGGCATCCGCCTTAATTTTTTGCAAAGCCAAGCGCAATCCGGACTGCCCTTTAGCCGCAAGCTGCAAGAATTCGGGTCCGTACCCAGCGTTCGCCAGCAGGTCGGTGGCGTATCCGGAAATTTTGCCTTCGCGGAATTGGTCCATGTGCTTTACGACTTCGGGCTCCAATTCGAGCAGCGCTTTGTGACGCTTTCTCGCCAGCATCAACGCGTTGCTCAGCCCTTGCAGCCGCTCAGTCTCTTCGCCCAGCGGTATGGATTCGAACGCCTTGCGCACCTCGCTGACCGGCCGCCGTTCAATCTCGCTTTCAGCCACCACAGTCACCCTTCAATTGAATCCTTGACGCTGCGTTTTGCGTAAATCAAAAGTTCCTGCATTTTTTCTTCGGGCACTTCGCCCACGCGCTCCAGCACGAGGCGGTCCGCGAAGCTTGCGACGTATTCCGCGATTTCCCCGATTGCCTCGGGGGAGTCGTTCAAGCCCGCGGAAACGGGGATGACGAACTCCTTGAAAACGCCCTGCCCGCGCTTCTCGAGGAACGTGAGCGAGCGCAGCGCGTTGCTTAACAAGAGTTCCGGGTCCCCGCGGAAGTTGCAGGACGCGGCGTAAACTTCCTTGCGCAGCGGCGCCTTTATCGCCATCGAGACGAAGTCGAGGAAGGGAAGGAGGTCGTTCAACGATTCGGGGTAAAAGCCCGCGGTTTCCAGTTTTATGGAGAAGCCCTTCTTTTTCACGCCGCGGCAAAACTCGATGAGCGCGTTGCCCTGCACGAGCGGCTCGCCCCCGCGGATTACGACCGCGTCCGTCGCGTGCTTGACGGAATCCAAATGGTAGAGGAAATATGCCGCGGCCTTCTCGTCGAACGCGTCCGCCTTTATCAGCTCGGGCGTGGGGCAGTACGGGCAGTTGAGCGGGCAGCCCGCGAGGTAAATCACGGTGGAGGTTTTCCCGGGGTAGGCGTCGGAGTCGTAGTCCACTATGCTCGCGTACCGCAGATTCACGAGAATAGTTTCGCTTGAAGCGGGTTTTATAGCTTTAGGAAGTAAACCGCCAGCGCGAGCCCGCCGCAAACGGCGTACAATGCCAGCACGGTCGCGACGAGCGCGCCCTCGCGCATCGGCCTCCAAGAGAGGATGCGGTAGAACAGCGTGTACGACTCGGCGCCTTTAGGCGGCGAGAGCCCGCCTCCCGCGGAAATCACCGGGCTCTGCGCGGTCCCGCGGCGCTCCACGCCCTTGATTGAATAGTAAACTGTCGCGGCGAACTCGTAAAACGCGGGCAACAGGCAGATTACCGCGAAGGACTCCATGTTGCCCATGATTGCCGCGCACGCAATCGCGGTGCCGATCGTGTAAGTGCCTATGTCCGCGGGGAACACGCGGGCGGGAAGCCAGTTGAACTTCAAGAAAGCGAGGCACGCGCCCAACAGGGCTGCGAGGATTATTGCGGGCCCCGTCGCGCCCGCGAGCATGGCGATGGCGAGCAGGGCCGCTGAAACGATTACGCCCGTGCCGGCTTCCACGCCGTTGTAGCCTGCAGCCATGTTCACCGCGTTGGCTGCACCGGTCACGCCCAGCGGTATCAGGACGAGCGTGTAAAACAAGCCGAAGTCAACTGCGCCCAAAAACGGCAGGAGCATAGTCGTGTCGCCCGCGGTCACCGCCATCAACGGCACGGCTGCAACCACAGGCAGCAGCGCCTTCAGGCGGCGGCTGATTTTGAACAAGTCGTCGTACGCGCCCACGAGGGCGACCAACGCGATTGAAGCCAGTGAAGCAAGAAGAAGGGCGACGAGCCGCGAATCGCTGTCCACGAGCGCGAGGTAGCCTATGCCAACGCTCACCGCGATTGCCAGCCCCGCGAACAAGGCGAAGCCGCCCATGTTCGCTACGAGCGGCTTGCCGCGTTTGTTGGTGTCGCGCGCGGTCACGCCCTTGCGCAATGCGCTGCTGATGAACGCGGGCGTGAGGAAGAGCGTGACGCCGAAGGCGACCGCGGCAATCAGCGAAACGAACAGCCAGCCCATTTTTCCATCAACTCGCGTTGGCCGACACTGAAGGCGTTGCTTCCAGCGAGGGCGTTGCAGACGGGGTTACGCTCGGTTCAAGCGTTGGTGACGGAGTGGCGGAAGGCGCGGGCGTAGCCGGGGGCGTGCTCGGCACGGGCGTTGCGGCAGGCCTGCCTTCGTACTCGAATACCTTGACCAGTTCGTTGGGTGACTTATAAACGAGCTTGAAGCCCGGAAAGTTTTCCGTGAAGAACAGGCGCGCGAAGGCGGACTTGTAAACCTTGCTGTCCAGCCCGTACACGGACAGGTCGGGGTTCACGTTGAGCACCTGGTTCGCGGCGGTGAAGGAGCGCGAGAGGTAGTCGTATTCCTTTTGCATCGTCATTCCGGGGCTGACGAACTGGAACTTGCGCTGGTAAGTCTCGTTTAGCCCGTTGTTTTGGTACAGCAGGAAGGAATCCTGCGTTGCGCAGTAAACCGCGCCGAACGGGTTGGACTGGTAGGCGGGCAGTTGCGTGGGTCCCGAAGTGGGGCAGGCGCCGATGGGCACGAGCTCCTCGAAGTAGTGCTCGGCTTCGTACCTGCTCTTGCCGGGTCCCTGCTTCCAGTCGGTTATCTGCGGCTGGACCGGGCAGACGAACGAGCGGTCCTGCGAGCAGGTTCCGCTCAAATAAACCAATGCGCCCCACTTGCCGACGAGCTCCCAGTCCAGCATCACGTGCGTGGCGTTGTGGTAGGACATGAGCGTGTAAATGTCGTCGTCGTTGCCGTCCACGAACGCCTTTGCCACGCCCTGGTTCAGCAAGCCCTTCTCATTGACCGGGTCGAGGACCGTGTTGCGCTCTCCGAAGAAAGTCGTCCAGTGGCCGTAGTCCCACCAGGACATTATGCGGCTGTCTTGCGGCATGCTCGAAGCCATCCACTTGAAAGTTTCCGTCCAGTCCGAGGGAATGCGGTTGGATGCCAGCGAAGCCATTGAATTGGGTACTGCTTGCGCCTGCGCGAAAACTCCGACCGCGGCGACCAGCAGGACCAGCGCGAGCGCGGCGGTGCCGGCGGACTTGGCGTCCACAACCTTGAGCCACTCGTTCGCCTTGGACAATGCGAGCGCGGCCTCACCGAGCACGTAGCCCGCGACGAGGCACAACGCGAACGCGAGGTGCACCTGGTACTTGAGCTTGTTCAACCCGATGAACGCGATGGGGAAGAACACAAGCACGAACAATACGGCGGAACGCTGCTCGTGCTTCGCGAACGCGTAGGAGACTATCGACGCGGCCATTGCCACGAGCATGTACAGGAAAACGTCGTTGGAGGCGTAGAATTCCACGAGCGAGGAAAGGCTGCCGCCGCCCATTGCCTGCGCGAGCCACGCCAGCACGCCGTCCGTGAAGCCGTTGAACATTACCATCACGGTGACGAGCGCGGCCAAGCCCAGCGCGAGCTTCTTGCGCTTGGCAAGCACCAAGTCCAGAGTTGCGGTAGCCGCGGCGAGGAGCGCCGCCGAAAGCAATAGGAAGCGGGGGTTGAGCACGCCGTACGATGACGCCCACATGGCTTCCGAAGTCACGCCCTCCTCCTGAATCGTCTTTGCCAGCGGGTTGGACGCCTGCGCGAAAACCAGTTGGCGCTCGACTACACCCACCGCCGTGGAACCGAAGCCGGTGAACACGAAAGCGATCGGGATGCACAACAGGAAGAATGCGAACAGCGCCGCGAGGCGCGCCTTGAAGGTGGAAAGCTGCGGCACGCTGCCGAGCGCGAGGTTGAAGAATGCAGAGACCACGAGCCCGGCGAGCATGAGATAGTGGATGAAGCCGATTCCCGCGCCAAGGTGCCCGTTCTGGTAGGAGTCCACTATGAAGCTGCCAATCCAGGCGCCCGCGACCACGATGGCGTTGATTTTTGCCAGCTCCCAGTCACGCTTGCCCGCGAGGAAGTCGAGCACGGCTTGTATGGCCAGGTAGGCGCCCACTATCATGAACGGCCACACGTATTGCTGGCTTCCGAGCGCCGAGGCTACGCACGCGAGCGCGGCGAAGCCCGCGAGGCGCAGGCTCTTGCGGTTCACCGCGAGTATGAGCAGCGCGAATATGAGCATCGCCGTGAAGAAGCCCCACGGCTGCTGTTCGTTTACTCCCGCCGCGAGCTTCTGTATGAGCTGGGGCGTTAGCGCGAAGAAGGCCGCCGAGGCGAGACCGACGATTTCGTTGAACTCGTCCTTGACGAGCATGAACGCGAGGATGGAAAGCAGCGCGGCGACGATTGGCGGGTAGAGCTGCGCAACGAGTATCAGGTTTTCCTGGGAATACCCGCCGAGCCCGGCGAACAACTCGTAAAGCGAATACCACGAGCCCTGCACGTACTGCACGAGGGGCGCGTAGCGGCGGAACGCCTGTTCCGGGTAGTAAGCGTCGCTCGAGTACATTTCCGCATGGCCGTTGCGCACGATTTCCTGCGTGAGCTTGTCGTAATAGTACGGGTCGAACTCGAAGAAGGTCGTGGAATGCGCCGTGGCGAAGCGCACGTAAAACCCGATTAGCGCGAACAAAATCACCAGCAATGGAACCCAGTTGGTCTTCAGCCACTTTGCCGCGGACGCCTGGCTGACTTTGGGCAGGTCGGGAAGCGTTTCCGGGAACTGGCGCTGCAGGTACATCGCGGCGATGCCGGCGGCAAGCGCGAGCAGCGCGTTGATGAATATTAGCGCGAGGCCGAATTCGGCGCCGAAGAGGAAGAACTCGAGGAAGCACATGAGGGGGACGACTATCATGCCCGCGCACAACGCGAGGAAGAACTTCTCCCAGCGCGCCAGCTGGACGCCCTTCAACAACGCCAAGCCGAGTACGAAGCCGGGCGCGATGGCAACCGTTAAAGACAAGAATAGCGCAATCCAGTTCACTCTAACCCACCTTTAAAAAACGATGCCGAGAACATTAAAAAAGGTTCTTTTTGGGAACATCTGAAGGCAGGCAAAAATGCGCGTGTTGATGCTAGGCTCAAAAGAGTACCCTTTCGGCTCCAGCGCGGGTTCGGACCCGATTTCCTCGGGCGGCATCGAGGCCTGCGTGCAAAACCTGTCCGAATGCCTGGCATCGCAAGGCACGCGCGTAACGATAATAACGAGGCGCTTTCCCGGACAAAAAAAACGCGAGAAGCACGGAAACCTCGAAATCGCGCGCGTGGGCTGGCTCGGGGGATTCCACTTGCGCAACCCCTCCTTCAATTTTTGCGCGTTCGCGGCCGCGTTGGGCGGCGGCTATGACGCAGTACACGCGCACGGCCCAATCGCGTCCCTGTTCGGCTGGCTGGCGGCGCGGCTGAAGGGTAAAAAAATAATCGCTACGCCGCACGGCATCGCGTGGGCGCAGCCGCAATACGGCTTCCTCGTGTCGCGGCTCCTGCGCGCCGCGGAAAAATTCGCTTACTCGCGCGCGGACGCGGTGGTCTTTTTGAGCGAAGCCGAGCGCCGCGAGTTCAAAAACAAGATGGGCTTCCTGCCGCGGAACAGCTTCGTCATACCTTCGGGCATACCGCTTGAAAAATACGGCGACGGGACGGGCAGGGCGCGCACGCGCGCCAAACTGGGGTTGGGCAAGGATTTCACCTTCGTTTACGTGGGCAGGCTCGCGAAAGTCAAGGGCGTGGATTATTTGCTGGAAGCGTGCCGCGGTTTGGGGGCACAAGTGCTGATTGCGGGCGACGGCCCGGAAATGCAAGCGTTGAAAAAAAGCGCGCCCAAGAACGTTGAATTTTTAGGCAACAGGCGGGGCATTCCCGGAATATTGTCCGCGGCGGACGCGTTTATTTTGCCTTCGCTTTCCGAGGGATTGCCGGTAGCTCTCCTCGAAGCGCTCGCGACCGGCCTGCCCTGCATCGTGACCGACATCGGCTTGCCCGTCGAGGACGGGAAAAACGCGCTCGTCGTTCCGCCCAAAAACGCGGGGGCGCTGCGCAGGGCAATGCTGAAAATCGCGGCTAGCGCGGAGTTGCGCAAAAAGCTTTCAACGGGCGCGCTCAAGCTGTCCAAGAATTATTCGGCCGAGAAATGCGCGGAAAGGCACGCACGCGTTTACGCGGGACTCGCTCCCCAAGCCAAGTAGGTGCCGCCGGCCTTTTCGACTTCCTTGCGGTCCAGCACGCCCACGCCGTCGAACACGAGCCTGCCGCGCGCTTCCTTGAACGCGGCGCGCCAGTCGATTGCCTTGAACTCCTTGTGGTTCGCCGCCACTATCACCGCGTCCACTGCCTTGAAGCCGAGCATTGGTTCCGCGCCGAAATCGCGGACTTCAGCGTCCGAGCACAGCGGGTCGCGGCCGAAAACGCGGCAGCCCGCCTTCTTGAGCTCCGGGATTATCTCGAGCGCGGGGCTCTTGCGGAACTCCTTGACGCCGCCGCGGAAAGTCAAGCCCAGCACCAGGACGCTCTTCGCCCCGGCTGAAAGCACGCGCTGCGCCGTGAGGCGCGGCATTTCGTCGTTAGTTTCCCGCGCAGTGCGGATGAGCGGCGTGTCCGGGCCCATTATGAAGTAAGGGTAATAGGGAATGCAATGGCCGCCTACGCCGCAGCCCGGCTTGTGGATGTGCGAGTACGGCTGCGTGTTCGCCGTTGTGAAGACTTCCGCCGCGTCCACGCCCAGCCGCTCGCAAACGCGGGCCAGCTCGTTTGCCAGCGCGATGTTCACGTCGCGGTAGACTCCCTCGAAGACCTTGACGCACTCGGCCGCCTTGATGCTTGAAACAAGTATGCAACCCTTCGCGTCGATTTTGTCGTAAACAACCTTGAGGCGTTTCGCAGTCGCCGCGTCCGAAGCGCCGATTACCTTGGGATACTGCCCCGTAATGTCGCGCAACGCGGTGCCCGACGAAGTGCGTTCCGGGCAGTGCGCCAAGCCGAAGCCCTTGCCCAGCTTGAGGCCGCTCTCTTTTTCGAGTATCGGGACCAGTGCTTCGGTCTCTCCAGGCGGCATCGTGCACTCGGTTACCACGATTGCCCCTTGGTGCAACCCCTTGCCCGCGGTTTTCGCGACTTCGCGGACGATTGACAGGTCAGGCTTGCCCTTCTCGTTAACCAGCGTGGGCACGAGGATGACGATTATTTCGGAATCGAGCGCGGCGGCAACGCCGTCCAGCGTTGCCTTCAGGTTGCCGGCGGCAACGGCTTTTGCCAACAGTTCGTCCACGCCCGGCTCCTCCGCGAGGCACGGCTTGCCCGCGTTGATTTTGCGGACAAGGTCCGGATTCACGTCGACGCCCGTGACCTTGAAACCCTTGTTGGCGAACGCTATGGCCAGGGGCAAACCCATTTTGCCTATTCCGTAAATCGCGATGCGCTCCATTTCAACGAATCAACTCGCGGTATGCTTTTAACTCCCTTTCCTTGAACGCGTCCAGCGAGAACTCGGTGACGGCGAGCTTGCGGCATTCCGCGGCCATGCGCCCGCCGTTCTTTTCGAGTTTAGCGCACGCTTCGGCAAGCGACCTCGAATTGTAAGGCACGCATAGGCAGCCGGTCGCCCCGTCGCGCACGATTTCGGAAGCCCAGTCCAAGTCCGCGGCAGCCGCGGGCAGGCCGCAGGCGAACGCCTCGATGAGGGCGAAGCCGGCGGTCGCTGGCGCGACGAAGTAATCCGCCTTGGCAAGCACGGCGGGAAGCTTGGAGTGCTCGACGCGGCCGAAGAACTTGGCGTCCACATTCAGCCACTTTGCAAGAGTTTTCGCTTCCTCGAGCTGCGGGCCGTCGCCGACCATCCACAATTTTGCGTTCTTAACATGCGAAAAGGCCTTGACCGCGACGAGCGGCGCCTTGACCGGGGTGAAGCGCCCGACGAAAACGAACACTGGCGCGCCGCGCGCCCGCGCCGCATGCGGCTTGAACGCGGCTACGTCGACGAAATTATGGTGCATGAACACCTTTTTCGGGTCGGCGCCGCGGCGCAGCGCGTACTTCCAGACGTGCCCGCTAATCACGCCGATTTTGGATGCCATTTTCAGCGACAGCCGCTCGGCGAAAGGCAACAGCAGCGACTTGAGCCAACGCCTGCCCGCGTCCCTAGCCGCCACGGACTCGTCCGTGTGCACGCTCAGCAGGACGGGCTTGCCGGCGAGTTTTCCGGCGAGCCCCGCGATGAAGCCGCTCGTTGGCGCGAAGGCGCGAATCAGCTTGGTTTCAGGCCGACGCGCGAGGCGCCAAACCGTCCAGAAGTCCTTGATTGGAGAAAGGTAATAGAGGAGCGGGTTCGTCCAGCCGTTGCTTATCACGCGGATGCCTTTGCCCAGGCGGTATCCGCGGTTGTCGCGCGGGCTTACCACTACGGCTTCGTCGAACTCGCCAAGCGCGTTCCTGAACGACGCCTCGAGGACGTCCAGGTGCCCGACGTCGATTTGGTTCTGGAGCGGGTAATTCAGCAGGAAGACTATTCGGCTCATTTCAAACTACCTTTTGTAAACCTAGGGCCCGCCGCGATTTAAAAGTGCGTCTGGCGCGCTTGCTTGCGCGGACGCGCCCGTCACTCGGCCTTTATTGCCAACCTTGCGGTAGGCTGCCTTGGCTTTTTTGAGCAGGCCGTGCAGCACCGAGCCGCCTTCGAGCGAATACTCGCCTGAAATCGCGAGCCGCCCGCCCCATTTGGCCTTGAACTCGTAAATTCCTTCTTCCTTCCGGTCTTTGGGCCGGACCGCGACGCCCGTCAAGTCGTAGTGCTTGCAACCGTTCTCCCTGCCCCACTTGATGACTTCCCAGTGCAGCAGGTCA
>PFPF01000043.1:0-187 GCA_002792915.1 Candidatus Micrarchaeota archaeon CG_4_10_14_0_2_um_filter_60_11
TTTGTGCGGGCACCAGCACCCGGTTTACTCATTCGAGGACTCGCTGGGCAAGTGGCAAGTCCCGTGCTGGCTGAAGGCGTCGCTCGGCAAGAGCAAACTGGCGGTGTTGCCCGCGTTCGGGTTGCTCGCGGGGGGGACGCGCGTGAACAAGGAGAAATTGCTGGGCCCATTGTTCGCGGCGGGCAAG
>PFPF01000043.1:362-4420 GCA_002792915.1 Candidatus Micrarchaeota archaeon CG_4_10_14_0_2_um_filter_60_11
GGCGCGACAAGGCGGTGTTCATCGAGAAGGCGCTCTTCTCGAACCCGCTCGAGCGCAAGGACATCATCCAGGGGCAGCCTTACATGCGGACGGTCACGCGCGAAGTGTGCTATTGCCCGTCTTGCGGGAAGCATCTCCGCATTTACGACAAGAAGAAACGCATGCAGGAGCGCCAGCGCGAACGCATGCAGATGCGCCCCATGGGCGGGTTCCACCGCCGCGAGGGCTTCGGCTCTGAAATACAGGGCGAGAAGCCCAAGTGACCCGTTGAAATTTTCTTAACCAAGGGCTCGTGGTCGAATGGTTAAGACGCCACTCTCACACAGTGGAGATTCGGAGTTCGATTCTCCGCGAGCCCACTCCGTTTTTTTGGCGTTTTCTTGATGAACCTTCTTTTCCAAAGAAGGTTCGTTCCTGTTTCTCCGCGAGCCCACTAATTCTATTTTTGATTCGCAGCGCTAAACGGTTTTCTTTGGCGCGGCGCCATCGCACCCAAATTCTTTTTCTTTCGCGGCGCCATCGCCTTTCTTTTTCCAAAAAAGAAAGGCAAGGCAAAGAAAGGGGCAAGGCTTTTGCTTCTCCGCGAGCCCACCATTTTTTTTCTTTAACAAATGGTTTTTAATTGGCGTTTGACCCTGTTTAGTTCATGCGCCGCGCGGTTTGGCTTCTTGCCTTGCTATTGCTTTTGCCCGCAGTCTATGCTGCGTACGGCGACGTGGAGTGCGAAATAATCAAGGACGGCGGCGACAAGGTGACTTACTGCGTCTTCGACGCGGGCGAGTTCGACTCGCTGCGGACGACTGCGTCCATCGACTTGGCGAGCGAGGCGGGCGCCAAGGCAAAAGCGTACATGGCCGCGGTGGGCGCGAAGGACGGCAACTCGCGCAAGAAGGACGCGGGCGCGGACTTTTCCGGGTGGATTGCCGCCGCGGGCGACTTCAATTCCGCCTTCCTGGTGAGCGGGCTGTCGACGCTGGACAAGGACTGCTTTCCGCTGGCTACCGAGTACGGTTTCGTGGGAACCGACTCTTCGGGCGTTTACACTCCCGACCGGCCGAAGAGGGCCGTCACGCAAAGGAACTATTTCGACGCCTCCAAGAAAACTTTCAACATTTACTACCTGCCCACCTGCCAGGCGTGCCACAAGGCGCTGCGCGTCGACTTGGCGCCGGTGTCGCACAAGGGATACCGCCTGGGCATATCGTTCGGGGTGAACTGCAAGGACGTGGACACCGTAATCCTCGGAAACGGGCTCGACTCGGGTTACGGGGGGCTGGCCAAGGTTTACGGCTCTCCTTATCCAAAGGCACAGTATCCCAACGAGTACTCTTACACGCCGTTTTACGGCATCCGCGTCTACGCTGCGGAAGCGGCAAAGCGCGGCGAGAGTGTGAAATTCATCGACTACTCCTCGGGCAAGGCGCTCAAGGACTCGTCGTCGCCCGTGAGCCCGACCAATTGCGTGTTGTCCGCCTCCGCGTCCGCCGAAGAGGTCCGCGACAAGTGCGTTTATTACTTGAAGCGCGGCGGCGACGCTTCGGGCAAGAGCGCGGTTTTCACGCAGGACTCTTCGAAGCCGCGGACCCTGCTGTTGGCCGGCGACCCCGCGTGGGGCGGCGTTCCGTCCGGACCTGCGCTTGACTTCAAGGACTTGCTTTCGACGGCAGCCTTCGGCCAACTCGGCGGGTTCTCGCAAGGCGAGCCGTCCTTCGCATGCGAGAAGTGCTTCGATTCCGACTGGGAATCGGATTTCAAGAACTTCGCTTCCGCGTCGAAGGCAGGCGCGCAGCCGAAGCAGCCGTCCGGCGGCTACCTGACGGTTTCGCGGATGCCCGGCGAGTCCGAGCTTATTTCTAAGACGCTGGTCAATTCCAAGCCCGACGCCCGCACGAGCCTGATGTTGCTGGCGGACACCTGCGGCGGCGAAGGCTGCGTTTTGAACAAGTTGGGCAAGTCCGTTTTCGAGCTTGTCAAGAGCCTGCCTTTCGGCTCGCTTGATTCGGCGGGCGACCCCTCGTTCGTTACTGCCCCGCGTTATTGCGTGATGCCCGACTCGGACCACCCGACGCCGGACACCGCGGCGCTGGAATGCGATTTCAACTTGTTGAAGTCGAAGCTCGCGTCTTACGACGCCGCCTGGTTCGTTGTCCACGCTTCCGAAGGGCTGCCGCGGATGGTTGTCGCCAAGGACCAGAGCGAGACGAAGTGGTACGTCGTGATGCACGGCAGCTACTTCACGGACGACCCGCAGAAGGGCCGCATCATATTCTTCGACAAGCTCCCGAAGACCGTTTTCCTCCAAAGCTGCAACACGGCCAAGTGGGGCGAGAAGCTCGGAAGCAGGCGCGACGTCAGCGTCGCGCGCGCGTTCATGCGCTCCGGCGTCTACAGCGTCGTCGGCTACACTTCCTTCGCACCGTTCGTGGCGGACACGCTGTGCTGGGGCGCTTCGGGTCCCAAGAAGGACTGCGATTCCGTGCGCTCTAACGCGGCGTACAACAAGTGGAGCGTGATAGACCCGCTCGCCGAGACTTACCTGTATTCCTCGGCCAAGGCGTCGACGCTGGGCCAGGCGCAGGCGTCGGTGACGCTGGACTATTTCGCGCAAAAGTTCAGGTCGGATTGCGTTGCCGCCCTGTCGCGCGGCTTCGAGGCCCAGCGCGCCGCGATAGGTGAATATTGCGACAATGCGTTCGCGTCATACTACCCGAGTTACGCGTGGAACATCGCGGGCCTCGCTTCGGCGGGCGTCCCGAACTACAAGGTGTCATGAAATTGGATAAAAATCTGAAGATAGCATTGGCGGTTTTGCTGTTGGCGGGAGTGGCGGCGCTCTTTTTCCTGTCGCTCAAGCCCGCAGAAAAGCCCAACCCCACGCCGCAGGCATGCGACGGCTTCGAGGGCAAACCGGTTAATTACCGTTGCGAGGGCAACGAACTCGTCTACGATTCCTGCCGGAACGGTTCGCTTGGCGCCCTGCGCCAGGACTGCGGCAACCTGGTGTGCGACGATTTCGCCGTAGTCGGCGGCGAACAACGGGCGGACTGCATCGAGTCTTCGGCGGTTTCATCCGCAACGCCATCCGTGTCGCCTTCCGCGCAGGCTTCACTCGTCCCATACGCCGGCTCCGGCTTGGCGCCGCACTATTGCGGCGACGGCTCGTGCGACGCGCCCGAAAACTGCGCTTCCTGCGCGAGCGACTGCGCGTGCGGCTCGCGCGACCAATGCAACCTGACGACCGGGACCTGCAGGGCGCGCGACGCGTGCGGCGACGGCGTGTGCTCGACGCTGGAGGGCGAGGGCTTTTCCTGTTGCGTTGACTGCGGCTGCACGGGCGGCCGCCTGTGCGACCGTTACGACAACGCGTGCGTCGAAACGGAAGGCCTGGCGTCCGACGATGCCGCCTCGCAAGCCGCGCTGGGCTACTTCGCGGCCAACGCGACGCACCAGTACAACGTGAGCCTCGTGCTGCCTTACGCCTTCGCTGGCGACTTGTTCAAGCTCGTCATCCTGGATTGCGTGAACGTTACCGAGTACGCGTGCCAGGCGTGGGTTACCGTGAACTCCACGGGAAGCGTGGTGTCCGTATCGCACACTTGAGCCGCGCCCCAAGCGATTATTTAAGGCGCGCCGCCCAGGTTTTTTCCATGAAGCCGTCCAAAGCCCTGCTTGCGCTGTTCTTGTTTTTGCCGCTGGTTTCGGCGGCTTACGGCGACGTTTCGTGCTCTCGCCACGCCGGGAACGGAAATGCGGTAACCCAATGCGTCTTCGATGCCGGCGAGTTCGACTCGCTGCGCGACGGGCTCTCGCTCGACTTGAACGCCCTCGCGAAGTCCGCGGACGACGCGGCAAGGGCGCGGCTGTCGGTTGACGCCGGATTCGCTGGGTTCGTCCGCGGCTCCTCTTTTGCATCTTCGGCGCAAGGGAGCCACGCGGTCGCATCGTCCGCGTTCGACGCGGAATGCTTCTCTTACTCGGTCAACGACAAGACCAAAACGCTGTCCCTCTCGTACAGCCCCGCCTGCCAGGCGTGCCATTCCAGCCAGTCGCTGAGCATC
>PFPF01000049.1:0-2432 GCA_002792915.1 Candidatus Micrarchaeota archaeon CG_4_10_14_0_2_um_filter_60_11
GAGCAGGCGGAAGCCGAGGCGCGCCTGCGCGGCCTGTTGATGCGCTTCCCGAACATCCTGCACGAGAGCGTGCCTGTTGGTGCTGACGACTCAGCGAACAGGGTGCTGCGCACTTGGGGCGAACCGCGGCGCGACAAGGCGAAGAGCCACGTTGACTTGATTGAAGAGAAGGGCTTGGCGGACTTGGAGCGCGCCGCCAAGATTTCGGGCGCGCGTTATTACTTCCTAAAGAACGAGCTCGTCGAGCTGGACTTGGCGCTGCAAAAAATGGCGCTGGACATGCTGAAAGCCAGGGGATTCACGCTGCAGTCGCCGCCGTCAATGATGCAGCGCGCCGCGTACGAGGGAGTCACGGATTTGGGCGACTTCGAGGGCGTGATGTACAAGGCGGAAGGCGAGGACGAATACTTCATCGCGACGGGCGAGCACCCGCTGGTCGCGCAGCACATGGGAGAAATACTCGAAAAGCTGCCCATCAAGTATGCGGGAGTCAGCCGCTGCTACCGCAAGGAGGCGGGCGCGCACGGCAAGGACCAGAAGGGGATTTTCCGCGTGCATGAATTTACCAAGGTCGAGCAAGTCGCGTTCTGCAAGCCGGAAGACTCGTGGAACCTGCAGGAAGAGCTCTTCGCGAACGCGGAAGAGTTCTTCAAGGCAATCGAGATTCCCTATCGCGCGGTAAGCGTCTGCACGGGCGACATAGGCACGGTTGCGGCGCGAAAATACGACATTGAGGCGTGGATGCCCGCACAGCAGGCGTACCGCGAAGTCGTGTCGTGCAGCAACTGCACGGACTACCAGGCAAACCGCCTGAAAATAAGGTGGCGCAACCCAACCACCAACAAGACCGAATCAGTCCATACGCTTAACAGCACTATGGTCGCGACGAGCCGCGCGCTGGTGGCAATCCTCGAGAACCGCCAGAAGCCCGACGGCTCGATTTCGATTCCGAAGGCCCTGCAAAAGTATTGCGGGTTCGGGGAAATCGCATGAAGATAGCGTTCTTCACGGACACGTGGCTGCCCAACGTGGACGGGGTGGTCAACTCGATGCTTTTGCAGCGCCGCGAGCTCGAGCGCCGCGGGCACGAAGTGTTCATTTTCGCTTCAGGGACCACGCACGACCGCAGCCGAAACGGGGACGACCACGTGTTCGTCCACCGCGGCTTCCGCGTGCCGCCCTACCCTCAGTACAAACTCGCATTTTTCCCGATTCCGACGGCGCTCAAGCAGGCGCGCGACGCGGGCATAGAAGTCGTGCACTGCCACGCGGTCGCCTCGATGGGCGTGGCGGCAATCGCCGCGGCAAAAATGTGGAATCTGCCGCTGGTTGGGACTTTTCACACCATGATTCCGCAAGCCGCGCGCTATTTGACCGGCAACCTCACCGGCCAGCGCTTCCTCACCGAGGCGGCGTGGCGCGCCATCGGCTTGTTTTACTCGCCGTTCGACGCGGTAATCGCGCCGTCGCACGTGATAAGGCAGGAACTGGTTGACCACGGCGTCAACAAGGTAGACGTGGTTGCCAACGGCATTGACGCCAAGCGGTTCAACCCCGAGGTGTCGGGCGCCGCGGTGCGCCGCAAGCTGCATGCCGAAAAAAAGAAGATAGTGCTCATCGCGGGAAGGATGGGCTTCGAGAAGAACATTGACACGATAATCAAGGCCGCGCCGTTCGTGCTGGAAAGCGACGACGCGCTGTTCGTTTTCACGGGCAAGGGTCCCGCCAAGACGCGCTGCCAAAAGCTCGCACGGGAGCTGAAGCTGGGCGGAAACGCCGTCTTCACGGGCTTCGTTCCCGACGAGCTGCTGCCGCAGTATTACGCCGCGGCGGACCTGTTCGTAACGGCGTCAACCTTCGAGACGCAGTGCCTGGTCCTGTACGAGGCGATGGCATGCGGCAAGCCCGTGGTCGGCGCGGATGCGCTGGCAATACCTGAAGCGGTGCGCGACGGCGAGACGGGCTTCCTCTTCAAGCCGCTAGACGAGCGGGATTGCGCGGACAAGATAAGCCACGTGCTCGAGGCGAAGCCGGCCGAAGCCGCGGCTTGGTCCAAGAATTGCCGCAAGCTCGCGGAACGCAAGACCGCGGCGGCAAGCGTGGACGGCCTTCTGTCCGTTTACGAGCGCGAAATCCGGAACAAGGGAAAATAAACTAGCCGCAGCCCGACCGGCTCGGCCGTATCTCAACCGCAACCGGTTACCGCGAGGATTTGCTCGCGGCTCGAGAAGCCGCCGTAAAGCGTTTCGTTCATCACCAGGGACGGGTCCCTGCTTACGCCGTACGCCTTGGCGAGCGCCTGCACGACCGGGATGTCCGAGTTGGACGGGAACGCGAACACGCGCACGTTCGGGCAATCCTGCGCCAACGCGTCGAGCACGCGCGCCTGCGCCCTGCATTCGAGGCAGTCCTTGCCTTCGGGGTAGAAGTAA
>PFPF01000049.1:2526-4083 GCA_002792915.1 Candidatus Micrarchaeota archaeon CG_4_10_14_0_2_um_filter_60_11
TGGCTTGCACGTCGGTGAAGACGTTCGCCTCGCGGGCGCTCTGGAGTTCGCCGTAGAGGGAATACAGGTCAGTCATCTGCCTGCGCGTCTGGTTATCCAACAGCGGGCAGAGCGCGGCCGAGTCGTTCGAGTACTGCGAGTAGAGCAGGAGCACGCGCGAGGACTGCATTTGTTCCTGTATGGAATACAGTTCGGTGCGCAGCGCCTCGGCTCGCGAGTCGTCCAGGTACTTGACCACGAAAAAGTTTCCCGCGAAGAGCAGTATGGTTATGCCCAGCGCCTTGAGGTAAACGTCCTTCACCATTTCCTTTCCACCCCTACCGCCTCGTGCAGCATGCTCGCGAAGTACACGAGCGAAATGAACATCGAGTAAACCGTCATGAAGACCGTGATGGGCAGCAGCTGCCCGATGTGGATTTTCTCGCCGGCGAGCCTGAAGCTCAGCCACACGATGTAACCCCACAAAATCACGGTGAAAACGAAGAAGAACGCGGATGAGTTGACCACGGCGTTCGAGTAGATGCCCGCGTCGTAAAGCGCGGAAGCGTTCACGCCCGCGAGGTTGAACGCCCCGAGCGCCATGTTGAACGCGTTCGACGCGTGCATAAGGAGCACGCGGCTGACGACTATTACCCCCAGCAGCTCGTTCACGAACGACGCGGGGTAGACGAACCTGCCGAAGTCGCCGTACGACGAGTTGAAGAGCATCTTCGAGTATCTCCAGCCGTTGAAAATCTTGCCGCGCAGCCAGCGCAGGCGCTGGCGGTAAAGCTTGCCGAAAGTGTCCGGCACTTCCGTCCGGATTTTCGCGGCGGTCGTACACTTGATTTGGAAGCCCTCCGCCTGCAAATGCAGCGCGATTTCCATGTCCTCCGTGATGTTGCCCTCGTCGAAGCCGCGGACTTTGCGGAGCGCCGCGGCGGAATAGACGCTCATCGGGCCCGGCGTGACCAGCAGGCCGTCCAGCTTGCCGAGCGCGGTGTGCCAGAACCCGAACGACACCCAGTACTCGATTTGCTGGATTTTCTGGATGAAGTTGCGCGGCTTTTCCACGCACACGAGCGCGATGACCGCGCCCACCTTGGGCGAATTGAAGAGCGGCACCATTTTTTCGAGCGCGTTGCATTCGGGATAGGTGTCCGAGTCGATGCACGCGACGAGCGGGGTTTTGACCAGCTTCAAGGCCTGGTTGATTGACGCGGCTTTCCCCTTGTTCTCGGGGTTGCGGAGAATCGTCAGCTTCCCGGCGAACTTTTTCATCTTGGCGTAAGTGTTGTCCGTGCTCGCGTCGTCCACCACGATTACCTTGAACGGCTTCGGGTAACGCATCGCCAAAATGGCCTTTAGCGACGCCTCAATCGTGGGCGCGCTGTTGTACGCCGACACGATGACGGTAACGCCGGGGAACTCCTTGGAAAGCGTTTCGGGCTTCTTGCCCCAGAACTCGAGGAGGTAGACTATGGAAATGAACACGAAGATGAAATTGGCGCCCAGGAAAATCCACATGTAGGGAACGAGCGAGAACAAGAGCCAAAGGCCGCCCAGCAACCCGGCCAG
>PFPF01000047.1:0-842 GCA_002792915.1 Candidatus Micrarchaeota archaeon CG_4_10_14_0_2_um_filter_60_11
TTTTCTTGGCTTTCTCGTCGAAGAACACGTTGGACGAGCCGCGAATCGGGATTTCGAGGTGCGGGTTCTCGCCCTTGTCGATTTCACTGACGAGTTGCACGCCGAGCTTGTCTATCTTGGCCATTATCTCCTCGATGCGCTTCTCGCGCGCGTCGTCCCTTTCCCGTTTAGTAGACATTCAAGCGTCACCCTTCCTCTTCCGTCTCTTCCTCTTCTGCTTCCTCGATTTTTTCAAGCGCCCCCTCGGCCGCCGCGTCCTCCTCTTCCAGGCCGACCGTGCGCTTCTCCGCGATTTTCCTTAGCTGCGCCTCGAGCCCGGCCTTGGGTTTGCCCGTCACGTCGTGCAGCGCTTCCGCCACCTCGGGAATGTACTTCAGGAATATTTGCTTGCGCTTCTCCTTGTCCTCGGCGCGCTTCAAGCCCGACAGGTATGAGCCGACTCCGCGCGCCGCGTCCATGAGCGCCATGCGGATTTCCGCCACGATTTCGTCTTCAGCGGCAATCGCCAGCTTGCCCGCGCCGGTGTAGGGCACGTAAACGCTCACGAAGTTGACGAGAATCGTGACGGGCATCTTCTCGAAGTCCTTGAGCCCGTAACGCGACCATTCCACGGTCTTCACGGCTTCGGTTATGGCGCAAGCGCCCGCATCGAAGAGCAGGGGCACGCGGTTCGCGAAGCGCATGACTTCGCCCTCGTTGGATGCCGCGCCGGCCTTGCCGCCGTAGGCAACCGCGGCTTCAACCATGAAGGGAATTCCCCCGCGGAACACTTTGGGCTTCCTTTCAATCACGTGCATGAACTCGGGCTTGAGCAAATTCTTCAATGACTTGGTTACCTGCTC
>PFPF01000047.1:874-3957 GCA_002792915.1 Candidatus Micrarchaeota archaeon CG_4_10_14_0_2_um_filter_60_11
GGTTGTTGAACTTAACGCGGCTGAACGCGTGCACGATTTGCTCGGCCTGCGGCCAGGTGAGCGTTCGCGGGTGCTTGTCGAAGTCGACAATCCAGTCGCTCTTCTTGTCTTTCGGGTCGACGCGCCCTATCGTCTCCTGGATTTCCGTCACTTTGTCCGAACTGATGCGCGAGAAGTCCGCGGTCAGGAACGAGCCTATCTTGCGCGCCTGCGTTACGGCGGCCATGTCCATCAAGTCGCTCGTGGTCAGGCCCAGCGGGTGCGGGTTGACGGGCTTGGCCTTGACCGGAATTTCGTTGGACGCGCGCGGGAAAACGACGATGTTCCTGTCGGGCTCCACCAGCGTTATCTGCGCGTGCGGGTTCGCCAGCGCCGTCCTGCGGAGATACTCGTAAACCCCGTACTCGCTGCGCTCGTAGGCAACTTCGGCGAACTCTGCCTCGATGCGCAGGCCCCTGAACCCCCCGCGCGCTTCGGACTCGTTCTTTATTACGGGGTTGTTGCTCTTGACGTCGATGGTGACGCTGCACTCGTAAAACTTGCCGTCGCCCATGCCTGTCTTGACGCGCGTGGGCTTGCCGGTCGTAATCTGCGCGAACAACGTGGCATAAGCCGCACCGATGCCCTGCTGGCCGCGCTTTTGCGCGCGCTGGTGGAACTTGGTGCCCGCGAGCAGCTTGCCGAGCGCCTGCCCCACCCTGCTTTTGGGAACGCCCGTGCCGTTGTCCTCGACGATGACTTTCAAATGCCCGGCCGCCCACGCCACGGCAACCTCGGATTCGGCCGACGGCGGGCTGCGGAACACGACTTGCTTGACGCTCTGCTTGCCTTTGCGGCCGTACTTGACCACGTAATCCGGACCGCGTTCTTTCTTGACGTTGTTCACGAAAACGTCGAACAGCGCCGCCTTGCCCATTTCGTCCGTCAAGTCGAACGCGTTTTCCGTCCCGTTGGCTATTGCGAGCACGAGGCGCTTGGGCAGCGCGGTTAGAGCGTGCACCTCAACGAGTATGTCGGGCAGTATTTTCGCGTCCTCGCAGGCGTCCAGCGAGTTAGTAACATATTCATGCACTATGGTCGTAAGGCTGCGCGTCTCGCCGGAATAGCCCAGCATTTGCCTGTTCTTCTTGAAGAACTCGGCGACCGAGTACTCCTTGAACGATTTTTCCAAATCGCTTGCCGGCGCGGCCTTCGGTTCCTCGGATTTTTCAGCTTGTCCGGCCATCAGCTCAGTTCACCCTGCTTGCGTTTCGCTTCCAGGAAAGCGTAAACCGTCGCGTGCTCCCTGCCCTCGAGGAGCTTGTAAACCGCGGTCTTGGCGGCCTGCAAGTCCGCGTACTTGCCCAGAATCGCGACGTCCTCTTCGAAAATGCTCACCCACGCGCCGCTCAACTCCTGAATGTTTTCCTTGGCCTTGCCCTTCTCGCCGATTACGCGCGCCTTGTAGCGCTTCATCTTCTTTTCGTTGCCCTTGAACGCCTCGCGCAGGTCAACGACTTCGAGGAAATAGTCGTCGCCCGTCAATTTGAGCGCCTGCTTCGGGAGGAAGCCGTAGCCTATTGCGCGGCAGATTTGCAGCGCGGTCCACGCGGCGCCCTCGTCGCCCGCGAAGGAAACGGAACCGTCATCCTTTACTTCGACCTTGACGCCCGTCGCCTCCTCGATTTTTTCGCGCGCCGACTTCAGCGCGGCGACGCGGCGGGGGGAAACAACTAGCAAACCCATTCAAAAAACCTTCAAAGGAGGCACGCCTAGCCCCTTGCAATAAGGTTAATCTAAGCAATCTTAAATACCTTCTCCCCCTCCTTCCTTCCGGTGAAACGATGGCCTTGAAACCTACCTCAAACGGCATTAAAACCCATTTTCAGCAGGGCTCTGAAATGCTGGCGGAACTCCGCGAAATCAGGCGGGTTGCGTACGCCACGCTAGCCTTGACGGCACTGCTCGCGTGCCTCGCCATCGGCTACCTGCTCAGGGTTTTCGGGTTTTGAAAAATGGAAAGATTGCGCGTGCTTGTGGTAGACCCGTTTGGCATAGATTTCGGGCCGAAAAGCGCCAAGCGGTTGAAAGAAACGCTTGGCGAACTCGGTTACGGCAGCGCGAAAGTCGAAGCCGGCGGACTTGACCGCGACCTGGACATCCGTGAAAAAATAGCTAACGCGCACGGCGTGGTCCACTTGTTCAGCGACGAGCGGCGGTTCAGGGACGATATCGCGAAAATCAAGGCGAACATGACTGACGGCAAGCTGTTGAGTTTGTCCGACCGGCCCACTGATTTGGAGTACTCTCGAATAGCCAAGGAAATAATCCAGCACTATGAGGGCCTGACCGCGCGGAAATAGCTAAACAAAAACCTAGTCGATGCGGAGCAGGAGCTTGACGCCCATGGTCTGCATGTACTGGATTTCCTTCCCGACTTCCAGGTCCTTCATCATGTCTTCTGCGATTTGCACGTCGAAAGTCTCGTAGGACTCCACGTCCATGAGCGTCGCCGTGTTGCCGGAGACGCCGACTACCTGCCCGCGCTTGCGCTCGATTATGGGGACTTCGCAGTCCGCGTCCGACGACTTCATGAGCGTGTGCTTGGAGTTGTCGAAAAGCGAGATGGCGACGATGTTGATTTTCGCGGAGCCGTGCTTGCCGGGCTTGCTCTTGTCCATGCTGACGACGCGGCACGGGTGCTCGTCGACGAGAACGTACTTGCCGACCTTCAAATCGCCCATCTGGGAGAATATCCTGTCAACCATCCAAACACGACCCCTTAACTAAACGGATTTAAGAATGAATGCAGTCAAGGGTTAAAAATGTTTTTGGACGCCCATTGCCACCTGGAAAGGGGCAAAAAGCACCCGCTCTACCCCGATTTGGACGCGGTAGTCGAGCGGATGCGTTGCGCCCGCGTGAAAGCGGTCAACACGGGCCACAACATCGAGGCGAACCACCGCGTGCTCGAAGCGTGCGCGGACTACCAAAACGACTTTTTTGCGGCGATAGGCACCAGCCCCCACGACGCGGGTTCCTGTAAGTTGGACGACGAGCTGGCTTACGTGCGCAGGAACGCCAGGCGCATAATCGCGATTGGC
>PFPF01000039.1 GCA_002792915.1 Candidatus Micrarchaeota archaeon CG_4_10_14_0_2_um_filter_60_11
CCGGCGCAGCCGCTGGCAGACGAAATCGAAGTTCTTGATTATGGTCTTGCTGCCCTGGATGAACACGGTCGCGCGCGGCATTTCGAAGCGCTCGCCCGTGCTCTTGCGTTCGGGGAGCGCCGCGTACGCGCCGTCCAACAGCTGCTCGTAAGATTCCATTCGCAAAGGTTACGCACTCCAAGGTTTAAAATAGCAGGGTTAAAGCAGCGTGGAAGCCCAAAACGCGGCCAACCCTACCAGGACGCCGGCAACCAGGGGCGGCAGCGCGGGCCAGTAGCCCTTGCGCTTCTCGAGCAGGAAAATCAAGGCGGTCACGCCGAGCATCGCGCCCGCGAGGCCGCAAAACGCCGCGAAAAGCGATATCTTCGCCGCGGAAACGATGAGCATGGCGGGAATCACGAGGTCGCCCGTTCCCAGCTGGATTGAATCCTTGCCGTAGCCGATGGTTACAGCCAGCTCGGCGCCGCGCTTTTGCAGCCCCTGCGCCAGCGCGACCATGTGCTTGGTCTTGAACACGGCGAGGTAATCGTAGCCCGCGAGCAATACGGCGAACAGCAATGCGGGAAACAAGTCGAGGCTGGCGCCGAACAGCGCGCCCACGACAACCGCGCCGAAGCCCAGCACGATTCCCTTGGAACGCGGCGCCAGGAGGCGCAAGGCGACCGCGGCCAGCGCGAGGACCAGCGCGGCTGTTTCCGAGACGAACAGCACGGCGGCGAGTTGCACCGCGAAGAACTCCAGGAAAAGCTCGGCGATTATGAAGAGCTTGGCGCCCTTGTAAAACTTTAGGAGGAGTATCAGAACGGCGGTGGAAAATAGCACGTAAGCGACGAAGAACAGCGCGTTGTACGGGTCTGAGGGGTTCTCGACTATGCCCACTTGCGCGGCTATCAGGTTCCAGCCGACAACGAGCGCGGCGGCCTGCGCGGAAAGGAACGCGAGGTACAGGTAAAGCGAGGCCCGCTTCATTGTAACGCTTTTAATTCGCCCGCGTTATAACCCTTTCGTGATTCTGGAAAAGGCAATCCAAGAAATCCGCGACCGCGTGGAACGCGACTACGGCTTCGCGCCGGCAGTGGGCGAACCGCGGCAGGGCTACGGGGACCTCGCGTTCCCCTGCTTCGAGCACGCGGCGGCGCACAAGGCCAGCCCCGCGAAGGCGGCGGAGGAAGTCAGCCGCGGGCTGGTTGGGCTCAAGCACTTCGAGCGCGCCGAAGCGGCGAACGGGTTCGTCAGCCTGTATTTCTCGCCCGCATTTTACGCGGAAGCGCTCGCCGAATTCAAGGAAGGTTACGCGAAAAGCAACGCGGGCAAAAAGCGGAAGCTCGTAATCGATTATTCTTCGCCGAACGTGGGAAAACCGCTTCACGTGGGGCACATCCGCTCAACTATTCTCGGCGACGCGTTCGCGCGCCTTCGCACGCACTCGGGCTGGAGCGTCACGCGCTCGAATTACCTGTGCGAAGCGGGCACGCAAGTCGCGATGCTCATGGTCGCGCTCGAGGAGTTCGGAATCGACAAGGTGAAGACCGAGCGGGACTTGCTGGACTGTTACGTGCGCATCTCGAAGCAATTCAAGGAGAACCCCGCGCTCGAGGAAAAGGCGCGCGACGCGCTCGAACGCATGGAGAACGGCGACGAAACCGTTTGGAAGGCGCTGCACAAGGTGCGGGAAATCTCGCTGGCTCCCGTGCGCAAGAATTACGAGTTGCTGGGCATCGAGTTTGACGAGGAGATATTCGACAGCGTTCTCGTGCCTCGCTCGCTTGAAATAGTGGAGGAAGCCAAGAAGAAGGGCATCGCGTTCAAGGACGAGCACGGCGAAACGGTCGTGAAGCTGGAGGACTACAAGCTCCCGAATTTCATCGTCTTGCGCTCGAACGGGACCACGCTTTACTCGACTCGCGACCTCGCGCTCGCGGACGAGCGGTTCGAAAAGCGCGCTTTCGACGAATGCGTTTACGTGACCGCCTCCGAGCAGAACACGCACTTCAGGCAGGTCTTCAAGACGCTGGAATTGCTTGGCAGGGAATACGCGCCGCGCCTCAAGCACGTGGGCTTCGGCCTGATTTCCATTCCCGAAGGCAAATTGTCAACGCGCGAGGGCAGGGTACTGTTGCTGGAAGACTTTTTGAAGGCGGCGATTGAAACCGCGAAAAAGGAAGTGCGCGCCAGGCAGGATTACCCCGATGCTGAAGCGAACAAAATCGCCGAGCAAGTCGCAATCGGCGCGACCAAGTTCGCGGTTTTGCGCGTCACTCCCGAAAAGGGAATCGTGTTCAACCCCGCGGAAATCACGCGCTTCGAGGGGCACACCGGCGCGTTTTTGCAATACTCGGTCGTTCGGTGCCGCGGCATACTTGAAAAGGCGGGACGGCTGCCCGCGTTCAAGGCAGGCGGCGAGTTCGACGAGCATGAAAAACGCCTGTGCAAACGGCTGGCGGCGTTCCCGCGCGTAGTGGAAAGCGCCTCGCGCCAGCTCCAGCCGCACCAGTTGTGCGACTATTTGCTCGCGCTGGCGGACGACTACTCGGCGTTTTACGCGAACTGCCCCGTGTTGAAGGCTCCCGAGGCGGACAAGGCGAAGCGCCTCGCGCTCGTCAAGGCAACGCTCGGCACTCTGGAAGAAGGCCTGGACTTGCTTGGCATCCAGGCGCCCGAAAAAATGTGAGGCGATTGCGATGAGATTCATTCACCCGAAATCGGAAGTCGACCCGAAGGCAAGGCTGGGCGAAAACGTTTGCGTCTGCGCGTTCGCGTGCATCCGCGCGGACGAGGGCGAAATCGAGGTCGGCAACAATTCGAACGTCCAGGAATCCTGCGTTTTGCACGGCAAGGGCGTCAGTATAGGCAAAAACGTTACCATCGGGCACGGCGCCATCGTGCACGGCTGCAAGGTGAACGACAACGTGCTCGTCGGGATGAACTCGACGCTGTTGGACGGCTGCGAAATAGGCGAGTGGAGCATAGTCGCCGCTGGCGCGGTGGTCACTCCGGGAACCATGATTCCCCCGAACAGCGTGTGCGCGGGCGTTCCCGCGAAAATCCTGCGCCAAACAAGCGAAAAAGACCGCGAACTGATAACGCGGTCCTGGCAGGAATACGCCGAAAGAATTTAGGCGAACGGCCTGCGGCTGAACGCGCGCGAAAACAAAAAATGAAAATAAAAAATTAGGGTTGGCGGGAAGGAACCGCCGCGCTTTTGCTATTACTTCTTCTTTTCTTCCTTCTTTTTGTCTTCCTTCTTTCCTGCCTCGGGCTTGGCTGCGGCTCCGGCCGCGGCTTCGGCGGGCGCAACCGCCGCTTCGCCTTCCTTGCCCGGCACGGGCGCGGCTGCGGTTGCGGCGACCGTTTCCGTTGCCTTGAGCGCCGCGACTTCCACCTTGACGGTCTCGATTGCCAGCGCTTCCAGCGGGAGCTTCAGGTTCTCGGCGTCCTTGCGGATGTCGCGCACCGCGTAATCGTAAATTCCCGGCAGTTTGATGCGGCCGCGCTTCAACGCGGCCTTCGCGACGGGCAAGTCGGCCTGGCGCAGCCAAACCGAGAACACCGCGTCGCCCCTGTTCAGGCGCGCCATCCTGCCTTTCGGCTTGCCGAAGGCGAGCTTCATTCCGCCCGAGATGCGGTCCGCGCCGGCAACGCCCAGCGCGGCGTGCTCGCGGATGACTTGGTGCGGGTACTTCAGGACCCTGAACAGGTAGTTGTGCCCGATGGTTTTTTCGAGCAGCTTGTTGGTGGCCTGGCGGGCGGCCTCGAGCGCGTTGTCGCGCACGAAAATCGGGCTTTTCGCAACTAGTGCAACCTCAACTTCCATGCGCTTGGGCGTGCCCATCTTCCACTGGCGAACGCGTGCGTGCGGCACTCCCTTCACGAAACTCTTGCGCGGGCGGTGGATGGACACGCGCGTCCACGCCTGTCCCTTTACCGTCCTGCAAGTCTTAGCCGGCCTTAAACCCATTTGATTGTAACACCTTTGCGAGTAACCCTTAGAAACAGGATTTACTGGTAACTAAGAGTAGGGCTTGGAATAATTAAAAAACCTTGGTTTTGGGCAAATTACTTCTTCTTGTAGGCGTAGTGCTTGGTCGCCTTCTCGATGAGGGCGCGGTGGTGCTCGCCGACCTGCGTCTCGTACTCCTCAATCGGGAAAACGATCTTGCCTGACTGGTAAATCATCAGTGCAACCACGGCCATGCCGAGCCAGAACAGGAACGACGCGACGGGACCTAGCAGGACGCCGAGCACGTCTTCCCCGCTGAACAAGTAGGGCGCGCCCATGGACCAAGTGAACAGCTGCTGGATGAGTTCGGGCCGCGCGGTCGCAGTGTTGATTTTGTCGACCACGAGGAAGATGTTGTAAGCCGCTTCCGCGACCTTCAAAATCGCCGCGAGCACGAAGAACGCTCCCGCGAGCTTGAGCAGGTGCATCCTGCGCCCGCCAATCTTGAACCACAAAATCCTGTGCATCGCCAACTCACCCGCAACCATCACCCAAACCGCCTTTTAAAACCCACCGTCGCGCGCCTGAAAACCGTTTTAAACGCGCGGCACCCCCTGCTTAGCGGGTGAAATCCGAATGCGCTTCGCTTTAGTCGCTTTTGCATTGCTGTTGTCCTCCTGCTTCGCTCTCGCGGCCTCGGACTTGAAGGAATTGAAAGTGCTGGACAAGACCGAAATCAAGTCCGTCGAGTTCGTTGACGTGCAGGGCGCGGTCCTGAACGGCAAGGCTTACTCGTTCGAAAAGGCGTTCGTGAAGATAACCTTCACCGCGAACGCGGTGGACGGCGACGGCGCTTTCGGCGAGGGCACGGCGGACTACGTCCAGAAGGCGTTCCTCCGCGGCGTGAAGCTCAAGGGCACGGGCACGCCGCCAGCGGCTTCAAGCATCGCGAACGGTTTCAAGCTCGAGTTTTCGGAGGCGCTCAAACCCGAGGCGTTCGTGGTGGAAAACGAGGGACGGCTCGTGCAATACATGGCGTCCCCAAACAAGCCTTATTCCCTCAAGGGAAGCGGCGTGGTTTTCGTGGACAAGGATACTGCCGGCACCGCGCCCAAGGCCGAGTTCAAGGAGCGCAAAAACGTTTACAGGGGAAAGTACATCGATAAATTGGTTATAGACTTGGGCGGCTTGGCTCCGGCGTACTACGCGGCCGCGAAGTCCGGCGACAACTACAACAGCTTTTCCACCTGGGTGCTGACCGACAAGATAGAGGTAAGCCTGGACGACGTCGAACGCTACGACTTCGAGGGCGGGCTCGCCCCCACCAGGCTCGCCAGGCACGTGGTCCGCACGGCGTCGGAAGGCGAAGTGCCGCGGCTGCAAAGCGACAATGTCGGCGGAGGCTACGCGCTCTACGGCATTCCGATATTCAAAGACGCCGCGTTCTACACCCTGCCCGAAGCGGCGGCCACGGATGACGGCACCGGCAGGCTCGAAATAACGCTCCCGCCGGGCGAGAGCGGAGCGAAGCTCTACTGCACGAATTACCCGCTCCTCGACGAGACGCAGCTCCTCGCGGAATACGCCTTGGGCGCGCTGACCGGCAAGGACGCGTGCGTCAACGCGAAAAACGCGGATTGCTTCCAAAAGTTCATGAAAAAACTAAGGGGCGACTACACTGCGGATGAAGAAACCGCGATTTTCAACTACTCGCGCTTCATCGAAACCGTCCGCGACCACGCGGGAGAAACGGAATACTCCGGAATCGCCGCGCACCTGAACGGAGAAAACCCGTCGGCCGCAAACGCGCTGAACTTCGTGGAAATGCCCCTTAGCGGCGGAAGCGCGTTCGCGGGCGGCTTGCACGCCTGTTACCTGCGCCTGCCCGTTGACGGTCCGCAAACGCAAACCGAAAAGACGTACATGGTCTATGGCGGCAACGAGGCGAACCTGCCGCTTTACGCCGACGAAATCGAAAAATACTATCAAATCAACAACTCGGCGCCAACAGCGGGCGCGAAGCTCGACGCCGTCGACTTGAACGAGCGGGTGTTCGTGAACGCGCAACTCGCCGCTGTGAATTACGGCGTGGAAACCGATGACGTGATAACGCTCGGCGGCTCCGCGCTCTCCATCGCGCTCATATCCGACGACGGCTATTCCATCGAGGCAAGCGGCATGCAGCCCGTGAAATACGCTTACTCGCAGCTCGCCGAGCCCGTGAAGGGCGTGCTGCTCGCGCTGCAGGGATACGACTGCCCAGCCTCCGGCGGGCAGTGCTCGTGCCGGCTCGTCGGCGCGCCCGCGGCCGAGAAAAAGTCGCTGGCGGAAGAGCCGGGCGACGATTATTACATTTCACAGGAGCGACTGACTCCCGAACAGGCGCGAATCAACTGCGACAACCTCAAGGCGGCGGGAAGCGGCACTTACCAGGACGACAACGGCCTCACGCTCACGACGGCAGACCAAGCCGCGATTAACCGCTACTCGCAAACCGCGTCGGTCAAGGCGATGCAAACGGCTAGCCTCGCAAGCTCGACGCGCGTCAGCGCGAACTCCCCGAGCGGCGTCAACTGCCCGGTGAGCGGGGAATGCGGGAGCGTCGTTGATTCGGTGACGCTTGAAAAGTTCGAGCTGCTCAACAAATGCCCGCAGGTTGACGAATTGAAGATTGCGCGCACTTCGGCGAGGACTGACGTTTGCGCGCGCTTCAAGGGTTACGTTGACTTCAGCTATGCCGACGCAAGCCTCGTAGGAGTGACCGCGTCGTCTAGTTTCGGGATAAACCCCGGCGGGCTCTCGATATCCCAGACCTTCGCCGCCCAAGTCAAAGCGCCCGCCGCGGGCAGCGCAACGGGAAACATCGAAATCGTATTCGCCTTGCCGAGTTATTTCAAGACCGTGGAAGACGCAAAGGCGAATTTCGAGCTGGGCATCAAAGCGAAACTAGCGGGGGACAAGGTTTGCCCAACCAAGGGCGTGTTCCAAATCACCTACAAGACGACGGCGCGCGAGGAGTACCTTGTTTACACGCCGAAATTTTATGACGGAAAGCTTCACGGGTGAAACAAAATGAACGGCAAACTGTTTTTGGTTTCAATCGCCGCCTGCCTGCTGCTCGCGGGCTGCGTGCAGACGCCGCCGGCGGCAACGCCGTCGCCGACGCAACAGGCACCGGCCGTGCCGACGGTAACGATTAACAACGGCTTCTTCGCGCCGGCGACCGTCGCGATAGCGAAGGGCGGGAGCGTGACCTGGTTCAACAACGACATCGAGCAGCACACGCTGTACTTCTTCGCCGAAGCGGGAACTATCCTGTCGCCGGGAGAGAACCTGAATAAAACGTTCTACTACGCGGGCAACCAGACTTACGCGGTAATCGACGCGCTGCCCGACGGCTCCGAGAACCGCTTCGAGGGCCTCGTAGTCGTGACCTAAGCGACTTTAAAGACGCGCGGCCAAAAAGCTACCGCGGGCCCGTAGTCGAATGGCTAAGACATCCCGTTTACACCGGGAAGATTCGGAGTTCGATTCTCCGCGGGCCCACTGAATGATTCCGAAAGTCGCATTCGTCTGCGGGTACGGGCGTTCCTCGTCCCAATTGGGCAAACTCGTCAAAAGTCTTGCTGAAGCGGACGGCCTGGAAATGGACGTTTACCACGTCGCCCTGAACGAGGGCACGGAAGAGGGGGTCCGAAGCGCGTTGTCCAAAGCGCACGTAATCGTGGACGCGGGCGGCGGCAACTACACCCAGAGGATTCGAGCCGCATTGGGAGAAAAAGCCCTTCAAGCCAAAACACTGATGAAGTATGACACGTTTACCGAACAGGAGCTGTACGATGAAATCGTCGCCGGGCTGAGGCGCCGCGGGTTGCTGCCCGAACAGGGTTACAACCAGTAACTCTTGCCCGTTCCCGCGAATTCGCTCGGTTCCCCAGGGGGAGCGCCCCCTTGGCAAACCGCCACGCCTCGACCCCCCACTTTTGCTACAGCCAATAGCTTTTGCCCGTGCCCGCGAACTCGCTCGTGCCGACGGCCTTGTACTCCTTGCCGTCGATTGTGACGGTGGCCACGCACGGGTACGCGCGGTAGTCGATGTCCGCCGTCTCCAAAAAGTTGGCGAGGCGCTTGCCCTTGAGCTTGTGCAGCTCGCCGGGACCCGCGTTCTGTATCGCCAGCTTGACCGAGCCGTCCCTGTTCGACACGCGCACCAGCGGGATTTCGCCTTCCTCGAACTTGACGTCCGCTTCCGCGAAAGCCTCGAATTTTCCCGACGCCAGGTCGACGGTGTAAAACTGGTAGTTGAGGGGCAGGCGCCCTTCCTTCGTAGAGAAGAAGAAGTCGAAAAAGCCCACGATTTTCTCGGGCTTCAGGCCTTCGGGCTGTGACTGGCACGCCAAAACCGTCCACTGCCAGCCCACGGAAAAGAAGGGCACGTTCACGTGCACCGCTTCGGTGTAACCGAAGTCGGATTCTATCAGCTTGCCCACGAGCGGCGCCAAGTCAGCGTAACCGATTTTTGCAAGGTCGCCCTTCGCGTTAATCGTCAGCCGCCCGTGCATGGGCGCCAGGTACCAATACGAGAGCACCGAGCCGAACTTTTCGAACACGCACCGGTAATTCCCGATTTCCGGCTTGATGCGGCTGAACGAGTAATGCAACGCCAATTCGTTTTCAGTGTCGCCCACGGTCACGTCGACTTCGTATTCAGGGCCCTTGCCGCGCCACTCGACGCGCTTCTTTGGCTCCTTAATGCTGGCGGCGCCGTTCAACGGGTCGAAAACCGCTTTGCACAAGCCCTCCTCGATGCCGTAAGTCTTGCCCTTGTAACGCAACTCGTTGAAAAGGAAGGAGTTCACGCCGTCGAAGCCTATCGCGCAGAAGCCGCTGGCGTCCTCGCCGCCCACGAACGCGTAAAGCCAGCCCTTCGAAAACAATCCGCTTCCGCCGTCGTACTCCCTCGCGAGGGAAAAGTACTTCGCGTACTTCTTCGCCGCCTGCGCGTCCAGCACCTTGAGCGTGTGCTTCAGTTCCGCGCGGTCTTTGCCGGCGGCGTTCTTGCTTACCTTAGGCTCCACCGAAAAGAGCAGCAGGTCTTCGTTCGTCGCGGTTGCCACGCACGCGTTAACCATCCGCGAAATAAAAAGAGCACGCGCGCCTCTTTTCGGCGCTGCGCGGCCGTCAGTAAAGCGTCTCCGCGTTGAGGGGGTAGCTCGTCGCCTGCCTGATGTCCGAAAAGCCGAGCACGCTCTGCGAAACGCGCGGGAACCCGATGCCGCAGCCCGAATGCAGGATTGGGTTATCCCGAACCAGCGACAGGTAATCCTCGAATTCGGAAAGCGCAACCCCGCGCTTGCTCAAAATCGAGTACATGCTGCTCGCGAGCAGCCGCTCCTTCAGCAGCGCGTAGTCGTCCTCGCGCTCCGCGCTGCCCACCGCCTCGCCGCTGTGCGGCAGGATCAGGTCCGCGCTGTTCACCACGCTGTCGTCCGAACGGTTCACGCGCATGTTGAAAAATTTTATCGCCTTCGGGAAGTGCGTTATGAACAGCGGCCTGCCGCCCGTCGCCGCCACTAGGCGCAGCTCGTGCGAATGCTTCAAATCCGAGCCCCACCCGACTTCAAGCGGCGTTCCCTCCAGCAGCCCGATCGCCTCGGCGTAGCTTATGCGGTTGAACGGCTTGAGGTATTCCGCAAGGTCGGCCGGGCTTCGGCCGAGCAGGGCGAGCTCGCCGGGCGCGTTCGCCACCGCACCCGCGACCATCGCCTTCACCGTTCCCTCGACGTGATTAAGCAGCGACTCGAAGCCGCCCCGGTGCTCGAACTCGAGGAGCTGGAACTGGTTCAAGTGCCTCGCGTCCACCTTCGCTTCCGCCCGCGAGCTCGTAATCACGGTCCAAACCTTCTCGTGCCGCGGAATCTTCGCCTCCAAATAAAGCTGCCCGGTCTGCGCAAGGTACGCGTTCCTGCCGAAGTGGTCAACCGAGTAAAGCGTGTCCACGTTCTCGCACGCGCCGGTCACGCGCGTCAGCGTGGGCACGTCAACCCACATGAACCCGTTGCCGCGGAAGTAGTCCAGCGCGCCCCAGTACAGCGCGTCGTTCACGCGGTCTATGGCTTCAAACGCCGTTCCGTTAATCAAACCGAACCTGCCGTCGGTCGACTTGAGCGTTTCCAGCTCCATAACCCTACCACCTCGAAGCTGACGCGGGCGAAGCATTAAAATATTCGTTGTAGAATTACTTACAACAAATGAAGGAGACTGAAGCGCTGGAAAAGTCGTGCGGGCTGTCGCGCAACGAGGCGCGCGTCTACTTGGCGCTTGTACGGCTGGGCTCATCAAAGGCGGGAAAAATCTCGAAGGAAGCCGCAATCGACCGCACTTCCGCCTACAATTCCCTAAAGTCGCTGCTGGAAAAGGGCCTGGCGTCCTACGCGACGATTGGAAAAGTCAAATGGTTCCAGGCGGTTGACCCGCGCGCCCTCAAGGACTACCTTGCCGCCAAGCTGGAGGACTTGGACGCGGTGCTGCCCGGCCTCGAGCGCAAGTACGCGGCGGAAAAGCTGCAGAGCAACATGCGGCTTTACAAGGGCGACCGCGGCATCAGGACCGTGCTGGGCATGGTGATTCACGAAGGCGCGGAGAACCGCGTGTTCGGTTCGGAAAACCAGCTGGACTCGAGGATGCCCGCGTTCGCCGCGAAATTCAAGGCGCTCCTGGAAAAGCGCAGGATTCCCACGAAAAACCTTGTGCGCCAGGGCCGCAAGATGCACGAAACTAAGTTACGCAAGGCGCGTTACGCGCCGCTGGAAACGGAATCCCCGGTAGTCACGAACGTTTTCGGCAACAAGATAGCGATAATAATCTGGAGCGAGACGCCGGAAGCCATACTGATAGACAACGCGACCGCAGCGGCGGCCTACCGCGAATACTTCGACTTCATGTGGCGGAACGCAAGCCGCTCATGACTTGGCGGCGGTCACGCGAGGCGTGCCCCCTTCTCCGAATAAACGCGCTTGGCGCCGGTCCCCTCGACGAACTTCTTCAGCTCCAACGAGTCCGCGTGGTCGCTCAACGCGAACTGCCCGTCAGTCGCAAAGGGGCGGCACAGCGCCCAACCCGTAGCCACGGCAGTACGCACCTTTCGGCCGTAGAATTGCTTTAGGCGCGATGCGAGCGGCCTGCCAACGCGGTTCATGGGAAGCACGGCGGTGAACGCGCCCTTCAGCGCCGCCCTGCCTTCGTCGCTTTCCGCGGCAAGGAAGTCAAGAGGTATGCCGTGCCGCAGGTAGGCGCGGCAGAGCTCGGCCGTTTCGCCTGAAACCAGCGGGGTGATAGCCGCGTACTCGTTCAGGCAGGCTACGAGCTCTTGCGCCTTGCCCAGCGCGTAACCGCCGAAAACCGTTATCACGCCCGCAGCCTCGTTGGCCTTCGCCCACTTGCCGATTTGGTCGTAAACTGTCTCGCGAGGCGGAAAAACGAATTCCGGGGAAGCGAAAGTCCCGTCCACCACAAGGTCATCACAAGAGCGCATTTCCGCGCCCTTTACGGTCAGCGAGTCCGAAAGCTTGAAGTCCGGCGCGTATGTGCAGACGCAGCCGTCCAGTTCGGCGCGCAACTGTAACGCACCCAAAACGTGGCCCGCGCGAAGCAGCTGGAAGCCATTGTTCCACCGCTCGCCCGCAAGGCTGAAGCCGCGGGTTTTCAGCAAGTCGAGCGTGGCGTCCGACGCCATGACGCGCTTGCTTTTCTTTGAAGAAAAAGCATGGTCCGCGTGGGCGTGCGAAATGAAAACGTTCTCGTGGCGGCAGTCCAAGCCGACTTCCTCTTCGCCGCACAGGTGGACGCCGGACTTTGTGAAGCTGAACACGAACGGGTTAAAGCGAAAGGAATTATTATGCCTTGCGCAGACGTGGGCTTTGAATTTTAAGTAGTCGTTTAGGGCTACTTATTCTTCAGTTTTCGGACTTTTTCTTCAAGACAGACTTCTTATTCAAAGCCGCAGCCGTGCCCAATCAGTACGGTGAAAAAGCGGTTTTGAAATATAGGCGGCGCGGATTAAGCCGTCGGCTGCGCGGCCTTTGACGCGGCAGGGACCGCGACGGCGGGCTTGCGCATGAAAATCAGGAACGCGGTGTGAATCAATCCGATGTTCACCGGTCGGCAGCCCTGCTCGCGCACGAGCCACTGCCGCTCCATGTTTTCAACGCACTCTTCCAGAACGAGCCCGGCCTTTAGCCCCGCGTTCACGAACGCGCGCATCTGCTCGGAATGCGGCGTGTAACCCACCAAGAGCCCGCCCTGCTTCATGCGCGTGGCCGCGCGCTTGACTAGCTTGTTGGAATCTCCGCAATCCAGGAACACGAAGTCCGCTTCGCCCTTGAAGCCCTTGAACGCGGAACCGCGCACGATTTTCACCACGCCTTCCAGGCCCGCGCGGCGCACGTTGCCTTCCGCCAAATCCGCGAATTCCGGGCGCCGCTCGAAGGAATGAACGCGTCCGTTGGGTGCGACCGCGAGGCCCCAGGCGATTGCCGCCCAGCCGCTTCCCGCGCCCGCGTCCAGCACCACGTCCCCGTGCTGCAAACCCGCCCTCGCGAGCACCGAACCCAAATCCTTGGGCAGCACCACTGCCGGGCCGCGCTTTAGCTTCCGGTGAAAACCCTGCGGGAACATTTGTTTTTACTCGCCCAACAGCGTCTTGAACTGGTTGTGGTGGTCTTCCTCGTCGCCGAGGATGCCCTCAAAGAGCTCGCGCGTGGTAATGTCCCCTTCCGCGTCCGCCAACTTTATAGTCTCCTTGTAAAGCGTTATAGCCTCTTCCTCGGCCTTCTTGTCCAAACGCAGCATTTCGCGGAGATTCTTCCCAACCGTGATCGGCGTTGGCTGCGTGGTCACTTCGCCGCCCAAATAGTCGATGCGGTCGGCAATTGACTCTGCGTGCTTCATTTCGGCGACCGCAATACCCCTCAAAATGCCCGCAACCGCTGCCGTTTCCACTCCGGTGGCGCGCACGTGCTGCCACATGTATTGAATCGCGACCTGCAACTCGCGGCTGACGCCCTTGTTCATAAGTTCCAAAAGCTTCTTGCTCGCCATTTTGACTCCCACCCCTCTACGCAAACCTTAACCTTGAACCGTATTTAACTCAATAGGGTTCCCCGCTGGCTTTACGCCATTCGACGAAGATTTTAAGGCATTCTCGGCGCAGGACGCCGCCCTTCAAGGCAACCCGGTCGTAGCCTATGCGCTTGAGCGTTGCCGCGGGAATGCGCAACTCGTTCAAACCCATTGCCGCCGCGTCGCTTATGCTCGAACCGTACACTACGCGCTTGACGCGCGCCCAATGGCAGGCGGAAAAGCACATGGGGCACGGTTCGGTTGTCGAGTAAAGCGTGCAACCGTCCAAGAAAGGCGTTTTCAGGCATTTTCCCGCGTCGCGAATCGCGTTGATTTCCGAGTGCGCCGTGGCGTTTTTGGTGGAAACGACGGTGTTGTGCGCCTTGGCTATCACCTTGCCGTTCTTGACTATCGCGCAGCCGAACGGCCCGCCGCCCCTGCGTATGCCCTTCAAGGCTTCGGCGATTGCCAGCCGCATGAACTTCTCGTCTTCAGCCAACCAAAAGCACCCGCAGCAACTACTCAAACCGCATTTAAAAAGGAGCGGCGTAATGGCTACGAGGGATACTCGATGATAGGCACTCTGTTCAAGGTCTTGACGAAACCAACGGAAACGTTTGCCGAACAAAAAGCGAACTCTTCTTATCTCGGCGTTTTCAAAAACCTCGCGCTCTTGGGCTTGGCAGTTACGATACTGGGAGCTGCAATAGCGACGGTCGCGTCAAGCTTCATGTCATTGACGGGAATGCAAAATACGCCGCTCTCCGGAATCGCGGCCGCGGGCGCTTTCGCGGCAGGCCTGCTGTTTGCAATCGTATTCGTCGGCACTAGCGTGGCCTTCTTCATCTCGAATGCAATCCAATTCGCGGTGGCCCGGATGCTGAAGGGACAAGGCACATTCAAACAGCAAGCCTATCTTTCGTCGCTGGTGGTTGGCGTGCAAGCCCTTGCCCTGCTGGCTATAACCGCGATTGCGGGCGCAACACTTCTGTTTAACCAATCATTCCTGACGATAGCGGTCGCGCTGATTGTGGCGGTGATAGTCGGGTTGTACTCGCTTTACTTGAATTACCGCGCGCTGAGCGAGGCGCATGGGACGGACACGCTGGCGACAATCGGCATCATGATACTGCCTGGGCTCGTAATGTATATGCTGCAAATATTGCTGGCACTCGTGGTTTTTGTTTTGCGCCGCTAAACTCAGTAAGTCGCCGCGATTTTCTTGAGGGTTGCCACGAAGGCTTCCGCTTCGGCCATCGTGTTGTACAGGTAAAGCGACGCGCGCACCGCGCCGCGAGGCGCGCCCAGCCAGGTCATCGCGGGTTCCGCGCAGAAGACGCCCGAGCGGGTGCAAATGCCCGCCAAGTTGTCGAGCATCAACGCGACTTCGTGCGGGTTCTTCGCCTTTTCCACGTTGAAGGTGGCGATGCCGCAAGTCTTTGAGGAGTCCGCCGGACCGAACAGTTTTACGCCCTTGATTTGCTTCAGTTCTTCAAACAAGAATTTGGCCAGCTCTTTTTCATGCCTGTTGATGTTGTTCAAGCCCTGCCTTTTCAGGTAGTCCGCTGCCGCGCCCAAGCCGATCGCGCCCGCGTAATGCTGGAGTCCCGCCTCGAACTTGTGCGGCGGCTTCAGGAAAACCGCGTCGTCAATCGTAACGCGTTCCACGGTCTCCCCGCCGACCATGAAAGGCGGCATTTCCTCCAATAGCTCTCTTCGCGCGACCAAGCAGCCAATTCCAGTAGGCCCAAGCATTTTTTGACCCGAAAAAGCCATGAAGTCGTAGCCTTCCCTTCCGAAGTTGACTTCGTGGTGCGGCACGCCTTGCGCAGCGTCCACCAGAACTAGCGCACCGCAATCATGCGCGGTTTTCACTATTTCCCTTAACGGCGCGCTTGTTCCGAGGGTGTTGGTCGTGTGATGCACGACCACTAGCCGCGTCTTCGAATCGATTTTTTCCTGCCACGCGCCGTCCTCGAAAACGCCTTGCTTGTCGGGGTAAACTATGTCCAGCGAGATTTTGCCGCGCTTTTTGAGCTGTTGAAACGGAAGGAACGCGGAGTGGTGCTCCATCACTGAAGTCACGACCTTGTTCCGTTTGGAAAAGTCCAGCGAGCACGCAACGAGATTGATGGCTTCGGTGGTGTTGCGCGTCCAGACGGTTTCGTTTGGCTTCGCGCCCACGAGGCCCGCAACCTTGCCGCGCGCCTTCTCGAATTCTTCCTCGGTTTTCTTACCGATGTGGTGCTGGCTCCTGCCCGCGCAGCCCGTATACTCAGTATAGTAAGCGTTCACCGCGTCCAGCACTGCCGTGGGCTTCTGGGTGGTACACGCGTTGTCGAAGTAGACGAACTTGCGTTTGGAGAAAATCGGAAAATCCCTGCGCAAGCCTTCCGCGCCCACCTTTTCACCCGTTGTCGATTATGAACTGCTTGAGCTTGTCCGCACCCATCTCGCCGCACACCGCCTTGCGGTTCTTCGTGCTCAAGAAGGCGGGTACGCCCAAAAATCCGCAGTCGCGCTCGATTTCAGTCGAATACGAAAGCATGATTTCCCGGTTAGAGTCGTTATGCCACGTTTCCAGCTTTTCGAAGAATACGCCCGTTTCCGCCTCGATGCCAGCGACTACGGGCACCATCGCCTGACAGTGCGGGCACTCGGAGCCGTAAAACTCGATGAAACTGGCGGTTATGTTGCACACGTTCGCCGTCCCGTTCTGTGCCTGCGGCGCGAACACGCACTGCCCGCTCACCGGGTCGCAGGTGCCCAGCGTCGCCAAGTTATAGACCGCGTACGCGCTGTACGCGAAGCTCGCGAAGAAGAGCAGCGTGAAAACCCATGACAATAACTCGAAGTGGCGGTTTACCATACCCGCCAGGCGCGGCGAGCGGTTTATTGTCGTCGCCATTATCTTCGCCTTAATGCGATCCTCGAGCCCGCTCTCGCAAGGCCGCATCGTGAGCTTGCGGCCGACGCAGGCGAACGCCTCGCCCGCGAGGGCGCGGTAGCGCGCGCTGAAAATGCCGAGAATCGCGAAGACTACCAATGCCACTATGCACAAAACCATCGAAAAGCACCCGCGCCGCCAATTGGCGCTCAATGATATTCCCCGTTGAGGATTAAAAATGCAGCTATATCCGCAAAAAAACAGTTGTTTTAAGCTTTTCCGCCGTGAGTCCTGCAAGAGCCATGAGTGTCATCGATACGCGCGCATTGACCAAGAAGTTCGGCGACTTCACCGCGGTTGACGCGGTCACCCTCAGCGTGGACGAGGGCGAAATATTCGGGCTGCTGGGCCCCAACGGTGCGGGCAAGACGACGCTGATCTCGATGCTCGTGACCCTAAAGCACCCGACCGCGGGCGGGGCGAGCGTGAACGGTTTCGACATCGCGCGCGACCCGGACAGCGTGAGGCGCAGCATCGGGATAGTCTTCCAGGACCCGTCCCTTGACGAGGAGCTCACGGCTTAT
>PFPF01000022.1 GCA_002792915.1 Candidatus Micrarchaeota archaeon CG_4_10_14_0_2_um_filter_60_11
ATGCTGAAAAAGCCAAGGCTTTCGGCCTGCAAGAAGGGCAGGTCTGCCTGATGATTCACTCGGGCTCGCGCGGCTTCGGCCACCAGGTGTGCGACGACTACATCCGAGTCATGCTGCAGGCCGCGCAAAAGTACGGCATCAGCCTGCCGGACAAGGAGTTGTGCTGCGCGCCGCTCAAGTCGAAAGAGGCGCAAGACTACGTTGCAGCGATGGCGTGCGCGATAAACTACGCGTTCATCAACCGCCAGGCGATGACGCACTGGGCGCGGGAAGCGTTCGAAAAAACGTTCAAGCGCGACTGGGAGTCGCTGGGAATGACGCTTCTTTACGACGTGTGCCACAACATCGCGAAAACCGAGGAGCATGACGGCAAAAAGCTGTGCGTGCACCGGAAGGGCGCCACGCGCGCGTTCTGGGCCGGACGCCCCGAGATTCCAAGCGCCTACCGACAGGTAGGCCAACCGGTGATTATTCCGGGAAGCATGCAGACGGCGTCTTACGTTTTGTGCGGGTTGCCCGGCGCGGCCGAAGCGTGGGGCTCGACTTGCCACGGTTCGGGGCGCACGATGAGCCGTTCCGAGGCGCTGCGCACTTATCGCGGCGTGCAAATCCAGAAGGACATGGAGGCAAGCGGCGTTACCGTGCGCACTGCGGAGCCGAGCGTTCTCGCGGAGGAGGCGGGCGGCGCGTACAAGAGCGTGGACTCGGTCGTCAGCGCGGTCGAGCGCGCGTGTTTGTGCCAAACCGTCGCAAAGCTCGTTCCGATGGGAGTAATCAAGGGCTGACTTACTTACCCGGTCTGGCAGGTAAAGCCTGCTGCGCCGCCTGGCGCTGCCTTGCAGGTCAAGCCGTTTGCGCAAACGCTGTTGTCTTCCGTGGGCACGCAAAATTGGCCTAGCTGGACCTTGGAAGGCAGCCAGAAGTAATGCCCGCGCGTCAAGAAGCAACCGCAATTCGTTTCGGTAGTTTGGGTGCACTCTTTGCAATTACGCCGCAGCCTTGCGGTTTCGAGTTGTAGTCCACGTTGCACTTTATCATGAAAGCGATTGTTGTTGCATCTCCTGCGAGCGTAGTCGCTCCTCCGCAAGTGCAGGGCTTGTCAGCGGTTATCTTGTTTTCGTCGCTGCCGTCAGCGATGGTGCAGCCGCCGAGCGTCTGGGACTCGTCGAGCAGGCAGGCGAACAATTGTTCCGCGCCGCTCCCCACGGTCACGGTGCCGCCGTCAATCGAGAGGGTATTCGCATCGCCGCCGAAAGCAACGGTTATCGTCGGGACCTGCACGCTCTCTCCCGCGGACTCGAACGTTCCGCCGCCCGTCTGGCCCTGAATCACTCCGCCGTCCTGCGTTCCGCCGGGCGCGGCAGGCTCCCAGAACTTGAGGTCCGCGCACTTGGGGCCCTTGCAGGCCATCGGGTACTTGTTCATCGTGAACAGGTTGACCTTGCGCGCGCCGTCGACCACGTCGAAGTCCATTAGGTTGTACGCCCCGTTCTTGTCGTTGCTCACGTAGGGCACGGGGAGCGCGTGCGCTTCATGGTACCACGTCTTCGTGCTTTCCACGAAGTGCGTGTAAGGCGACATGAACGGGTTCAGGAAGTAGCTTATGAACTCGTTGAACGGCCCGGACTGCTGCATGAGGCGCGCGCCGCCCATGAACGTGTTGATTGAGCCGATTTTGACGAACTCGTCGCTTTCCGTATTCTTCTGCAAGTCGGCCTGGTCGAAGGTGAAGACGTACGGCTTGATTCCGACGCCAGCGACCTTCATGGGCACGACGACCACGAGGTCCTGCATGGAGATTATGGGGTCGCGCGTGTAAACGCTGCCCGTCTGCGGGGTAAGCTGGCCCTGCAATCCCGTCTTGAACGCGGTCCAGAAGTTGGGCCCGAAAGCCTGCGTCGAGCCGAAGCCGTAGTTTATGAGCTCCGAGTTGCACGCGGTCTGCGTGAACGCGTCGCCGTAAACCGAGTCGAAGCCCTGCGGGGGCTGCCAAGAGCTGGGCGCGGGCGCGACAGAAGTGTAGCCCGTCGTCGAGCTCTGGTAGGCGGGTCCGAGCATGGACTGCGAGCAGTCCTGCTGGAGCCCGGCCAGCGGGTCGGTGCCCAGCGCCTTGCACAACTCGTAAGTCGCCTGTTTGGCGCCGTAGTCCGCCACCGCGTCGCCGAGCGCCTGGTTGAACACCTGCTCGGTGCCCTGCACCGCGCCGGTGTCGTCAATCAAATCCATGCTGTTGTAGAACGCCCTGAAGAAAGCCTGCAAGTCGGATTTCACCCGCTTTGCCGCGGCTTCCGCCTGCGCGGGCGTGCACCATTTAGTGCCGCTGCACGCCAGGCCTTCGGCGGAAACGTCGAACCCGCCGCCGTTTTCGGCGGTGAACTGCTCGAACTTTCCGCCGGTTATTATGCTGCCGGTGTCGCCGAGCGCGGGAATGCCCGTTTCGGTTCCTGCAGGCGCCGTCAGCCGGGTGAGCGCGTCGTCGTTAAGCATTCCTATCAAGTCGCCCGCGGCCGCGGTAGTGCCAAGCGGCGCCTCGGGCGACGCGAACTTGAAGCCCGTGCCTTTGACGCCGTTCACTTCGATGTTGAACGTGTCGCCGTCAACGCCGAGCACGACGGGCAGGAACGCCATGCCGCCGCGCTTCAAGTCGAAGCCGTTGGCGGACAGTATTGGAGTGGTCTTGCCCTGCACGTTGGACACCTTGATTTCAGAGCCCAGCGTGTTCGCGGTCAGCAGGACGGGTTCCACGGGGTTCGCGCCGATGCGGTCGTAAATCTTTCCGCCCGCCGGCACAGCCAGCAAGGCGTACCTCGCCGCGATGTCGCCTGCCTCGTCCGCCTGTGCCACGATGTTAAGCTCGATTGTGACCGAGTTCTGCTGCGAGGCGGAATAGCCCGCGGCGCTTATCCTGACGCTTATCTTGTCCTTGCCCGAGACCGGCTCGGCGCGCAGGCCCTTGTTCCACTTGTAGTTCACGCAGCCCTTCTTCTGGCCGTCGAAGATTATCATGAACGTCTTGTAAGGCGATTCGGGCGCGAGGAAGGCGCTTTCCACTATGCTCTGCCCTATGTTGATTGCCTTGTCTATGAAGCTGCCGTAATACCACTTGGTGGCCCCGTCGACCTCGCTGACCTTGAAGCAGGACTCGTCGCCCTGCTTGGACAGCAGTATGCTCACGCTCTGCATGGTGGTCGTCTGCACTGAGAAAGTCATGCCGTTGCGCAGGAACATCGCGTTGATGGGCTTCGTGCAGGTTATCTTCGCGGTGCCGCTGCCCTCGCAGGTGTCCGACTGGGTCGCGAAGCCGTAGTTCGTGGCGAGCACCTTGTTGCTGGCGCTCGACGCTATCCTGCGCTTGTTCACCGTAGGATTGAATAACAAGTTCGCGTGGTACTGCCCGAGGCGGCGCGCGAGGATGTTGGACAAGTCGAAGTTGCCCGGCGAGCAGTCCGGCGCGAAGTAAACCGAGCAGAACGCGAACGTCTTCTGGCCGTTCGGGTAATAAGTGTAGTTCGCGATGCACTTGCGCTGCTGCTGGAGCGCCAGGCAGTCAGCCTCGTTGCATCCCGAGCAGCTCTGCGCGTTGCAGGTCGCGTTCGTCGTGGCGTTGTTCGCGGTGGTCTGGTTCGT
>PFPF01000061.1 GCA_002792915.1 Candidatus Micrarchaeota archaeon CG_4_10_14_0_2_um_filter_60_11
GCACACCGGCTTCTTGAGCGCGAGCGTCACGCCCTTCTTCTTCTTTTGTTCGGTCACGAAGCCCAGCGTGGTAGCAGTCCCCACTCCGAGCACGAGCGGCTCGTTCTCCACGTAAGTCTCGGGAAACGCCTCGATGACGCGCGGGAGCACGGTTATCTTGAGCTTGATTTCGTTGCGCGGCTCGGGTAAATTCCGCCCAAGGAGGCAGCCGACGAGCGCGTCGCCCTTGGTGAGCGCGGGGTCCAAGTCGGTCGCGACCGCAATCAAGCCGCCGGGGCGGGCTTCCTTGATGGCGTCGTTGCCGGCATGCAAGCCGAGCACTACGGTTGAAAGTTTCTCGTACGACTCCTTGCCCTTCTTTTCGCGGCGGACGCCCGGCCAGATTTGCACTTCCTCGCCCTCGCGGAGCACGCCGCGCACCATCGAGCCGCCGACGACTCCGCCGGTAATCGCGGAAAGCTTGGTGCCGGGCTTGTTCACGTCGAAACTGCGGGCGAGGTACATTATCGGGTCGCCGTCGCCGCGCTCGCGCGGATTCACGACCTCGAAAAGCGCCTGCACCAGCGCGCCGATGTTCGCGCCGATGTTCGCGACCACGGGAATTATGGGCGCGTCCTCGATGCTCGAACCCTTCAGGAACTCCCTGATTTGCTTGTAATTCTCGAGCGCCTGCTCGCGCGTCACCAAGTCGACCTTGTTCTGGACGATTACCACGTTATTTATGCCCGCGGCTTCGACGACCATCAGGTGTTCGGTAGTCTGGGGCTGGGGGCACGCCTCGTTCGCGGCAATTACGAATACCGCGCCGTCCATGATTGAGGACGCGGCAACCACGGTCGCCATGAGCGTTTCGTGCCCGGGCGCGTCGATGAATGAAACCCTGCGGACCAATTCGCCTTCCCCGCCGCACGGGCAGTTCCCCGACGCGTAGAATTTGCCGCACTTCTTGCACTTGTGGAAATCCACGTCAGCGTAGCCCAGCTTTATCGTGATGCCCCGCTTTACCTCCTCGCTGTGCGTGTCCGTCCACTTGCCCGTGAGCGCCTGGGTGAGCGTTGTCTTGCCGTGGTCCACGTGTCCGACTATGCCTATGTTGACTTCAGCTTGGCTCATGAAACATTACCACCCTTGGGCTTGACGCTCGGGAAGAGTATGACTTCCTTTATGCTTTCCTTGCCCGTAAGAATCATCGCGAGGCGGTCGATGCCGACTCCCAAGCCGGCCATGGGAGGCATGCCGTGCTCCATCGCCTCTAGAAAATCCTCGTCCATCGGCTGCGCCTCGTCGTCGCCCTTTCTTTTGGCTTCAGCCTGCTCTTCGAACTTCCTGCGCTGGGCGCGCGGGTCCGTCAACTCGGAATAGGCGTTGGCGCACTCCTCTCCCGCGATGAACAGCTCGAACCGTTCCGCGAGGAGCGGGTCGCCGCGCTTCGCCTTGGTAAGCGGGCACATGAATGCGGGGTAATCCATGACAAAGCAGGGGTCCCACAACTTCGGCTTGACGAACTCGTCGAACAGCGCGTCAATCGCGTGCGCCCGCGTCGGCTTGGAAACCTCCAAACCCTTCGCCTTGATTACCTTTAGCGCGTCCGCGTCAGTCTTCCACGACAGCACGTCCACGCCCGACTCCTTCTTTATCGCGTCGACGAAGGAAAGGCGCTTGAACGGCTTCTTGAACGAAAGCTTTTTGCCCTTGTACTCGAGCTCGGCAGAGCCGTGCAACTCTTTCGCGACTGCCGACAGCATTTCTTCCGTGAGCTTCATGTAATCCCCGTAGTCCTCGAACGCCGAATACATTTCCAGCATCGTGAACTCAGGGTTGTGCCTTGAATCGATGTCCTCGTTCCTGAAATCCTTGCCAATCTCGTAAACCTTCTCGAAGCCGCCGACCACCAGGCGCTTTAGGTATAACTCGTCCGCGATTCGCAGGAACAATTCCGCGTCGAGCGCGTTGTGCCTGGTCTTGAACGGCTTTGCTGCCGCGCCGCCGTAAACGGGCTGGAGCACGGGCGTTTCGACTTCGAGGTAGCCGCAGCCGTCGAGGAAGCTGCGGATGAACGCGATTATCCTGGAACGCGCGGCGAAAACGCGGCGTGAGTCCTCGTTCGCAATCAAGTCCAAATAGCGCTTGCGGTAGCGCGCCTCGGTGTCGGCGAGACCGTGAAACTTTTCGGGCGGCTCGCGCAGCGCCTTCGCGAGCATGACCCATTCCGTCACGGCAACGCTGACTTCGCCCTTCTTGGTTTTCGTGAGCTTGCCCTTGGCTCCGATTACGTCGCCCGCGTCGAGCGCCTCGAACTTTTTCAGCTCGGCTTCAGGCAAGTCGTGCGCCATCACCTGAATCCCGCCCTGCGGGTCTTGCAGAGAAATAAAAACGAGTTTGCCGAACGAGCGGATGCTCATCACGCGACCGGCAACGCTGACAATCTTGCCTTCCAGCTCGTCGTAGGCGTCCTTCAGCTCTTGGGAGTAGTGCGTGCGCTCGTACCTGTAAGGGTAGGCGTTGACGCCCTGTTTTTCCAGCTCTTCGAGCTTGCGCAGTCTTTCGCTATCCATGAACACCAATAGTTTGTCCGAACCGATTTTTAACTCCTCGCAGGGCGCGTTACCCGGCAAAAGCTACGGCTGAACCCATTCGATTTCGTAGTACTCGTACTTGGACTTCGGCAGGTCGATGCGCTTCACGCGGTAGCATGTAACGCTAGTTTCACGGTCGCAAATCGCGAGCAGCAAATCGAGGCCCAGCTCCTTGGACTTGCCGATCGAGCGCGCCAGCTCTTCCCCGCCGATTTCCTCTTCCTCGGAAAGCGCGAGCATCGCATACTTGGGCTTGTTTTTTCTCGGGTTTTCGGGCAGCCCGCCTTCGCGGTGGTAAAGCAGGAAGTCCAGCTCTGCTTTCGCTTCCCGCTCCGCGCCGGGAATCGCGAGGATGAACGTCTTCTTGACGCCGTGCGCAACGCGAATCGCGCGCGCCCACTCGCCGATGAGCATTTTCGCGGAACGCGGAAAAACGTGAATCACGTGCTTGGAGTGCATCCACTCGTTGTCCGCCATTTTCGGCGAAGCGCCGGGAAAATACAGGCGGAAGTGCGTGCCGAACTTGAATCCCGTCTTGACGACGAAGCCGCGCATGCGGAAATCCTCGTAGACTTCGTAAAGCGCTAGGAAGTCGGGACGGCGCTTTTTGGCTTCGCGCACTAGGCGCGCTTCCTTCACGTTCAGCTTGTAGCCGCCGTGCCGCATCAAAAACAGGGTTTCGTAAGCGTCCAGCTTCAGGTAGCGGCCGTGCTTTTTCGCCTTGTAAGTGCCGAACTGGCCGAACCAGTGCTCTTCGTAAAGCTGCCAGCCGGCATCGTCGTCGTCAATCACGCTCATCAAGTCGTCGTAAAACAGCAGGCCGGTTGCCTTGACGCGCGGGCAAGTGAAGTCTTGGGCGGGATATTTAACGAGCGGGCTGCGGCCGTAATTCCCCGCCGCTTCGGAGGCGGAGCGGGCTACGAGGCCGCGGTCGCGCCATTCCTTGAAGCAGAAGTAGCGCGCCAAAAACTTGCG
>PFPF01000013.1 GCA_002792915.1 Candidatus Micrarchaeota archaeon CG_4_10_14_0_2_um_filter_60_11
ATTGACGCGCCCGGGCACAAGGACTTCGTCAAGAACATGATTACGGGCGCGTCGCAGGCGGACGCAGCCGTTCTCGTCTGCAGCGCCAAGGAGGGCGTTCAGGCGCAGACCATCGAGCACGCTTTCCTGTTGAAAGTGCTGGGCGTCAGCCAGTTCATCGTCGCCATCAACAAGATGGACGCGGTGAACTACGCGGAATCGAATTACAAGTCGACGAAGGAGTCCCTCAGCGCCAAAATCAAGCCCATGGGCTACCAGGTTGACAAGATTCCCTTCATCCCCACCAGCGCCTACATGGGCGACAACGTGGCGAAGAAGAGCGACAAGACGCCTTGGTACACGGGCCCGACGCTCGTCGAGGCGTTCGACATGCTCATCGCGCCAAACAAGCCCATGGACAAGCCGCTGCGCCTGCCCATCCAGGAGGTTTTCACCATCACCGGCCAGGGCACCGTGCCCGTGGGCCGCGTGGAATCCGGCGTAATGAAGCCCAACCAGACAATCATAATCATGCCCGAAGGCATCACCGCGGAAGTCAAGAGCATCGAAATGCACCACCAGTCCTTGACGCAGGCGATACCTGGCGACAACGTGGGCTTCGCGCTCAAGGGCGTTGACAAGAAGGCCCTCAGGCGCGGCTCCGTCGTTGGAGACCCCAAGAACCCGCCCATGGTAGCGGAGGAGTTCGCGGCGCAAATCGTCGTGCTGAACCACCCGACGGCAATCGGCAAGAACTACACGCCCGTCTTCCACCTGCACACCGCCCAGCTGGCGTGCGCGATAGTGGAGATACTCGAGAAGAAGGACCCCAAGACGGGCCAGACGGCGCAGAAGAACCCGGACTTCATCAAGACCGGCGACGTCGCAATCGTGCGCATCAAGCCCACGAAGCCCGTCGTGGTCGAGAAGTACTCGGAGTACCCCGCGCTCGGCCGCTTCGCAATGCGCGACATGGGCCAGACCGTGGCCGCGGGCGTCGTCCTCGAAGTGGTTCCCAAGAAGGACGCGGTTGCCAAGAAGGCTTAAGCGCCGTTAGAAAAACAAGGGTTTAAGCCCTTTTTCCCCCCATTTATTTTTATCTTTTTAAAAAATCAGGTAAAACAAAAGGAGTTTGGTCCCACAACATGCAAAAAGCGAGAATCAAACTGGAAAGCCAGGACTGCAAGACGCTGGACGCGGTGTGCACGCAAGTCAAGGACATCGCATCCAAGGCCGGCGTCGAGGTAAAGGGACCCATACCCCTGCCCACGAAGAAGCTCAAGATTTCCACGCGCAAGACGCCGTGCGGGGACGGCTCGGACACTTACGAAAAGTGGGAGCTCCGCGTGCACAAGCGCCTCATCGAGATTCAGGCGGACGACCGCGTGTTACGCGAAGTCATGCGCATCAAGATACCCGCCAGCGTGAACGTGGAAATCGAGCTCGGCTGATTTTCGGGGCGCGGGCGCAGGGTATAAAAAACTCTCGCGCGCATTTTATTCGTTACGGGCTTGTAGCTTAGCTTGGTTGGAGCGTTCGACTGATAATCGAAAGGTCGGGAGTTCAAATCTCCCCAGGCCCACTGACAAAATTTTTGCGTGAAAGAAATTTTCGGCAACATAACGAAACTTTTTTTCAGGGTTGCGCAAGGCGCGGCCTCCTAAAAATTTTGCCGGAGAAAGAGGAAAGACAATGGAAATGACTTTTGAAGAGCTCGGCTTGGACGAGCCGCTGCTGCGCGCGCTGCGCGACGAAGGATACGCGAAGCCCACGCCAATACAGGAAAAGGCGATACCTATGGTCCTCGCGGGAAGGGACCTCGTGGGCGTGGCCCAGACGGGCACGGGCAAGACGGCGGCGTTCGCGCTGCCCATAATCCAGATGCTGTCCAAGAACAAGCGCTCACCCGTCCGCTGGGAAGCGCGTTGCCTCATATTGACGCCCACGCGCGAGCTGGCCGCCCAAATCGGCGACAGCTTCCGCGCGTACGGCAGGCACGCGCGCCTCAAGCAGACCGTGGTGTTCGGCGGGGTCGGGCAGAACCCGCAGGTGAACTCGCTCGCCAAGGGCGTTGACGTGCTCATCGCCACGCCCGGCAGGCTTTTGGACTTGATGGAGCAGGGCTTCGTCAAGCTGGGCTGGCTGGAAATATTCGTGCTCGACGAGGCGGACCGCATGCTCGACATGGGTTTCATCCGCGACGTCGAGCGCATAATCTCCGCGCTGCCCGAGAAGAGGCAGACCCTGTTCTTTTCGGCGACGATGCCGTCGGAAGTGGTGCGGCTTTCGCGCAGGATACTCACGGACCCGGTCGACGTTTCGGTCGCGCCCAGCGCGACTACCGTCGAGCTGGTGGACCAGAAAGTCTACTTCGTGGACCGCAACGACAAGTTCGAGCTGCTCAAGCAAATCCTCAAGAGCGAACAGGTCGGCAAGGCGCTCGTGTTCGCGCGCACCAAGCACGGCGCCGACCGGCTGGCGCGGCAGCTGTCCCGCGACCGCATACCCACAGACGCGATTCACGGCAACAAGTCGCAGGGCGCGCGCACGGTCTCGATGGCGAACTTCCGCTCCGGCAAGACGCGCGTCATAATCGCAACCGATTTGGCGGCGCGCGGCATCGACGTGGACGGCATAACGCACGTGATTAATTACGAGCTTCCCCACGAGCCGGAAACCTACATTCACCGAATCGGCCGCACGGCGCGCGCGGGCGCGAGCGGCTCGGCCGTGTCGTTCTGCGATTTGGACGAGACGATTTACCTGCACGACATCGAGCGCCTTACGCGCCAGCCCATATCCGTGGTGGAGGAGCACGCGTTGCATTCGGAAATCGCGCACGCCGCCAAGAGGGAGCTGGAGGCCGGGCGCACGCCGCGCAACGTGAACCCGCCGCACAAGCGTTCGGGGGGCAACCGCGGATTCAGGGGCGGCAGCCGCCAGTACGGCGGGCGTTCGCAAGGCGGTTACGGCCGTTCTCAGGGCGGAGCGGGGCACGGCCGCGGCGGCGCATCGCACGCAAGCCGCCCGCCGAGCCGCGGCGGTTCGTACGGTCGTCGTTACAGCCGTTGAATAGGCAAACTCGTGGGCTTGAAGAAAATAGTCCGAAAGCGCATAGCCGGCGGCTGCGGCTACATGGAAACGCTGCGAACCCTTTACGGCGCGGATCCGCGCTTGGCGGCGCAGTTCTGGTGCGCGGCTTCCCACTATCCGTTGTTCGCAATCCGTTCGTCTTCATCCATCTTGCAGAACACGGCGGCCGCAATCACGCTCGTCCACAAGCCGGTTTTGTCGCAAACCGCGCTTTGGGTGGCGTTCGTCGTCTTGACGATTTTACCGCTGATTTTGAATTGTTGTTCGCGTTCGTCCCACGACTGGTTGATGTCGAAGTCTATGCCCAGCGTGCCCGCGAGCATGGATGCCGCCATGTCTTCCGCGTACTCGCCCGCGTCCTCGTCGGACTGGCCGAACGCGTGGTGCTCGCTCAGGTAGCCGTAGGCGGACTTGTCGGTGGGAACGGCGAGGCCCACGCTCGCGCTTATCAGGCGGTTCGGCTCGTTGGACTCGTTCCTGCTCATCACGCAAAAAGTTATCTGCCCGGGCTTCAGCAGCTCGATGCCCTTCGCCTTCGAAAGTATTTCG
>PFPF01000045.1:0-2361 GCA_002792915.1 Candidatus Micrarchaeota archaeon CG_4_10_14_0_2_um_filter_60_11
GAACCCATGTTTTTGACTTCCTTCGAGTCGGTCAGGCACAGGTAATAGCCCTCGCTCGTCAAAGTGCAGCCCTTGGTTTCCTGCATCGTCTTGCCGTTGGGCACCCTGCCCAGGAATACGAAGCCCTCGGCGCTCGTGCCGTCCTTGAGCACGCTTTCCTTGCCCTTCTCCACTGCCGGGACTACCATCTTGACTATGTCGTCGGGGAATTGGTACACCGTGTTGATGCACCCGCCGTACAGGGAGGAATAGTCCGCGTAAACCGGGGCGCACAATTCGAGCGCACCCCACTTGTCGTCGGGCTTGCGGCACTGGATGCCTATGTAGTCCTTGTTCGAGAGCGAGAGCACTTGCGCGGAGCCGCTCCACAAGTCCTGCCCCGTGCCTATGTCCGGCGTGTTCTTCGCGGCAATGTCGTAAACGCCCCACTCGTTCGTGTACGAGTACTTGGCGGAGTCCTTGGTCGTGCAGCCCGTTACTTCCGCCACGCGCAATGCGGGCTCGTAGCCGGGCTCGCCGTAGAACGAGGTTTGCTTGCCGTGCGTGTTGGCGACGAAGTGGTAGTCGAATTCGGGTGTGCCGAGTTCGGGGAACCACTTCATCGGGGCGAGCATGAAGCTGTTGGTGGCGTTCTGTTCGGGCGCGTAGCCGAAAGTAACCTGTTGCAGGTCTTCCGTCTTGGTCACGCCTCCCAGCCAGCCGGTTTGCGTGGAGTAGTTGCCCGTAACCTGCAGGGTGGTCCCGTTTTGCGTGCACAAGAGCGAGCACTCGGTCTGCGGGTCGCGCGGCACGCACCAGTTGTCGCACGACGCCGTGCACTGCTTGTGCACGAGGATGTTGTAGCCCGAGGCGCACTCGTAGTAAGTGCCCTTGTCGACCGACGGCTGTATCACGTTTTCGCCGTACGCATTCGTGTCCTCGATTCCGTCGAACAAGCCGTCCTTCTTGTACTCCGTGTAGCAGTACGGCTTGCCCAAGTCGTCGAGTTCGAGCGGGCAGTAGTAATTCGCCGAGCTCTGGAAGCAGCCGGTCACCGCGGTCTTGTCTATGCGCGTCAGCCCGGGCAGGGACGGCGTTGCGCCGTAGCCCTGCTGGCTTACCTGGCCGTAGCCGGACAGGTAGCACGCCTTGCCGTTGCCGTAGTTGCAGTTCTGGCGCTTTACCGAGATTATGGCGGTCGTAGAATTGCAGTAGTACGCGTTGCCGACGCGGCTTGACGGCACCAAGTCGGTCTCGAACGTGCGGAAGCCGTCGCCGTTCGCGTCCTCGAAGCACGCGGGCGCGCCGTTCACCAAATCCATCGGGCACGGCGGGTTCGCCGACGATTGCGTGGCGCACCAGGCGGCGTCGCCCTGCGAGGCGTTCTTCCACGGCTGCGTGCCGTCGTAATTCTTGCCGTTGATAGTGACGCGGCACGCGCTAAAGTTTGCCACGAAGCGGTTCGAGTAGTTCACGGAGGCGGCGCCTATGCCGTCGCCCACCGCCGTGCAGCGCTGGTCGCAGTCGAGCACCGGAATGTTCTTGTTAGCGGTGCACGGCAGGTAATTGCTGTTCTGGTTGTTGCAGTTCAAATTGTCCGGGGCGAACACGTTGTTGCAGAACACGCACGGGTGCTCCTGGATCATCAGCTGGACGCTCACGTTGCGCCAGTCGTCCACGCTGGGTCTGCAGCAGTCCCAGTTGTCGGGCGTCCTTTCCCCGCCCTCGCAATCCTTCTTGCAGTAGTAAGTGATTTCCTGCGAGCGCCAGAACGCGGTGGCGTTGGCGCGCGACCTGGCGCGCTCGATTACGCGCTGGAGGACTTCGAAGGAGTACGGGATGTTGCCGTGCCAGTCCGTGTTGTAAATGTTGTCGAGCTGCTCGTTGGTCAGCTTCGCGAAGTCTTCGCAGTCCTGCCTCAATCCGGGCGCCACGTTGCCGCAGTCCACCTTGACGCTTGAGCCGCTTTCCCCGTCCAGGTTAACGAGCTCGTAGTACGCCTCGGCGAACTCGGGGATGGCGTCCACGTTGTAACGTGCCTTGAGCGTTTCGAACACAGGGTCGTGGCCGTCGTTCGTGTAGATGGGCACGTAGTTTTCGCCGAGCTTTTCGTAAATCACGAGGCGCTTTCCGCAGTGCGGGTAGTAGGCGAAGACCTTGAGGCCCGGGCCGTCGAAGTTCAGGCGGATTAGCGGGTTCAAGCCGTGGAACAGCTTGACGTCGTCGATGTCCGAGACCTCGACTATGATGATTTCGCGCGAGCCGATTTGCTTGTGGTTTGCAACGCTCCACAGCTGCGGCTGCACTTCAATCTCGCTTCCCGTGGCCGGGTTCGGGTAAGGCGGCGTTGTCCCTTCCTCGGTGGAGCCCATGCACGTGCCG
>PFPF01000045.1:2382-3231 GCA_002792915.1 Candidatus Micrarchaeota archaeon CG_4_10_14_0_2_um_filter_60_11
GCTTGTTCGGGGTCGGGCAGGCCGGGCTTCTGGCTTGTCAGCGTTTGTTCTACGGGCTCCGGCCAGTAAGTCGTGAGCACCGGGCCGAAGTACAGGCTCTTCGTCGCGGTGTAGTTGGATACCGCTATGTTGAGCTCGCGCTTGTAAGTCGAGCCCAGCGGGCTCAATTCGACCGTGATGTTCGAGGCGGCTATCGAGTTGCCTATAGCCTTGTAACTCACGGGGCAAGAGGCGAGTTCCGTGTTGTAACGCAAGTAGTGGCTGCCCTCGTCCGTGAGCGCGGTGAAGCCCGGCGTGCAGGCGGAGGCTTGGCCGTCGCAGGACTCGTAACAGCCTGACGAGCCGTCGTCCCTCGCGACCCTCACGCCTATGAGCTGGCCGTTGGCAGTGACGCCGGTCGGGACCGCGTCCGCGGGGAACGGCAGCGAAACGCGCATTCCCAGCGTTGTGCAGTTCTCGCCGAGGCGGAACCTGTTCGCGCCGCCGTAAGACGGGTCGAAGGTGACGAGCACGCGTCCGCCGCAAGTGTCGCTGACGAAGCTTTCAAAGTTGGTTACGCCCGGCTGGGGTATTCCGGTCACGAACACGTTCTTCTGGAGCGTGGTCAGGTGCTGGCCTTCCGAGTCCGTGGACTTGTGCTGGACGGTCACGAGCGTGTACTTGTCGGGCGTGAGCGGCTTTGCCCACGCGGTTGCCGTAACCGTTTCTCCCTCGTCCATCGCGCCCACGTTCACGTTGAAGCCCTGCTCGTACACCTGCGGGTGCTGCGTCGCGCCGCCCTTCACGTACGACGCGCTCAAGACCTTCAGGTACGCGGGAACCGTGCGCAGCATTATCTCGTTCGTGTCG
>PFPF01000054.1 GCA_002792915.1 Candidatus Micrarchaeota archaeon CG_4_10_14_0_2_um_filter_60_11
CCGCGGCTCAGCTTACGGCCCCGACATCGCGCGCTACGCTCCCGCAATGAAGGACGTCATCGAGCGGCTCGGTGAAGTGGACGCGGACGAAGTCGTGCTTTCCGAGTACTACGAGCGCATTTACAACAAGGAGCAAACCGACCTCTTGAAGGGCATAGCCTCGCTGGTGATGCGGCTGGAGTCGGACGCCGTGTGGTCGCCGTCGCACCTGGGCACGACCACGGAGAGCAAGGCACTGGCGACCCGCCACGACGCGGTATTGAAGGTATTGAACAGCCTCAAGAGCGACCCCTTCCGCGCGTATTTGGAATTGCTGGGCGAGATAAAGACGGAACTCGGCAAGATTCCGCAGCTGTCCCCCGCCAACGCGGAGGACGAGAAAGTCTATTTGAACACGCTGCAGTTCATGCGCCAGGGCTTCGAGCAAACCGAGCTCATCAAGCGCATGAAGGCGTACCTCCAGCAGTTGGGCAGCATTCCCGAAGACCGCGGCATCTACCACTCGTTCTTCGAAGCCGCGATAAAGCCGTCGTTCATCGGCTCGCGGATTTTTTTCACCGGAGTCGAAAAGCTCGAGTTGCTGGACGAATATGAAGTATTGAACTCCAAGGTTTACATTTACAAGCACCCGGACAAGGTCGAAAACCTGTACTTCATCGACCCGCCCGAGTACGCGCTTCCCCCGGAAAAATACTTCCTGCTGGAAAAGACCAAGGAAGTCGTGGCCTCGCACCGCCCGGACACCGTGGAGTTCATGAACATCAACCAGGCGCGCAAGTACTTCCAGAAAGTCTACGTCGCAACGATTTCGGACCTCGCGTTGAGGAACGGCATCAACCTCACCGTCGAGGAAAAGGACGAGCTGGCTTCAATCGTTTCGCGTTACACCATCGGCTACGGAATCCTAGAGCTCTTCCTTTCCGACCGCAAGCTGACGGACGTTTACATCGACGCCCCGCTCGGCGAAAAGCCGATTTACCTGGTGCACAGCAAGTACGGCCAGTGCCAGACGAACGTGATTTTCAGCAGCGAAGAGGCGCGCTCCATCGTGTCGCGCTTCCGCGCGCTTTCGGGCCGCGCGTTCGACGAGGCGCACCCGATTCTCGACTTCGACTTGCCCGACTTGCAGACGCGCATCTGCACCATCGGCAAGCCGCTGTCAAGCGACGGCATAGCCCTGGTTTTCAGGCTGCACAAGGAAACGCCGTGGACGCTCTGCCAGTTCATGGACAACAACATGTTCGACGCAATGCACGCGGGATTGTTCTCGTTCTTCATAGACGCGCAGGCGAGCATGCTCATAGTCGGCTCGCGCGGCTCGGGAAAGACGTCATTCCTCCAGGCGCTAATGCAGGAGCTCCCGCAAAACCTGCGCATACTCGTGCAGGAAGACACGCAGGAGCTCCCGGTTCCCGCGCTCAAGCGCATGGGCTTCAGCATCCAGCGCATGAAGACGCGCCCGCCGCTCGGCGGGGGCAGCGAGAACGAAGTCAGCGCCGAGGACGCGCTGCGCACCGCGCTGCGCCTGGGAGATTCCGTGCTGGTGGTGGGCGAAGTGCGCTCGACCGAGGCAAAGGCGCTTTACGAGGCAATGCGCGTGGGCGCGGTCGGCAACGTTGTCATGGGCACCATTCACGGCGAATCCGCCTACTCGATTTGGGACCGCGTCGTGAACGACTTGGGCGTCCCCACGACTTCGTTCAAGGCCACGGACTTCTGCATCGTCTCCGCGCCCATCAGGTTCAAGGGCTCGCTCAAGAGGAACAGGCGCGTGATTGAAGTGACTGAAGTCAAGAAGCACTGGACCGAAGACCCGGGCAAGGAGAACGGGTTCCTGAACTGGTCGCTTTTCGACGCGAACAACGACTCGCTCGAGTTCTTCGAGGACGCCGTGAAAAAGGACAGCGAATGGCTGCGCCGCGTCCAGCGCAACCGCGGCCTCAGTTACGAGGACGTGTGGGCGGAAATCAAGGCGCGCGCGGAAACCAAGCAGTTCCTCGTGGACACCAAGCGCCAGCTCGGCCTGCCCGAACTCTTGGAAGCCGAATACTCGGTCCGCGCGCACACCAAGTATTTGCTGTTGAGCGAGAAGAGCCGCGAGGCAACCGGAAAGACCGACCACGCCCCGGTCCTGGTTGAATGGAAGAAGTGGGTCTTGGAGAACCTGGTGAAGGAAATCAACCAAAAGAAGCTCAACCAGGCGGAGTGAACGCCGACGCGGCGGGCCAAAGCCGCAGTAGAAGGGTTTTTAATTAGCCGTCGGAGTTGTAGTAACTGAAGTCCAATTCGCAGGTGGTTCGTAAAATGGAGGAAATCGTGAAGGACGCCCTCAAGACCTCGAAGGTCAAGGGCAAGGCCATGGAAAACGAAATGTTCGACACGCCGAAAATCATGGTCATCGGCACGGGCGGCGGCGGCTGCAACTCCATAAACCGCCTCGCAAAAGCCGGAATCAAGGGCGCGGAAATGCTCGCCATCAACACGGACCAGAAGCACTTGACAATGATCAGCGAGAGCGTCAAGAAGATGCTCATCGGCGCATCGCTCACGCGCGGCCTCGGCGCGGGCGGCTACCCCGAAACCGGCGCGAAAGCCGCGGAAATGTCCCGCGAAGCCCTCGAACGCCACCTGAACGGCGCGGACCTGGTGTTCCTGACCGCGGGCATGGGCGGCGGCACCGGCACGGGCAGCGCGCCGATAATCGCGGACATCGCCAAGAAGCAGGGCGCCATCGTGATTTCGATAGTCACCTACCCGTTCGCCCTGGAAAGGGCGCGCCTCGAAAAGGCGGACCAGGGGCTGGACAGCCTCAAGGACCACACGGACACCCTCATCATAATCGACAACAACCGCCTCGTGCAAATCGTGCCCAACCTGCCGATTGACCAGGCGTTCAACGTCGCCGACGAGATAATCGCGCGCGCGGTGCGCGGCATAACCGAAACGATAACCACGCCTTCGCTCATCAACCTGGACTTCGCGGACGTGCGCGCCATAATGAGCAACGGCGGGCTCTCAATGATTGCGGTAGGCGAAGCCAAGGGGACGAACCGCGCGACGGAAGTCGTCAAGAACACGCTTGAGAACGTATTGCTCGACGTGGACTACACGGGCGCGACCGGCGTGCTCCTGCACATCACCGGCGGACCCGACATGACGCTCGGCGAATGCAACCAAATCGGCGAATCGCTCACCGAGCGCGTGGACCCGAACGCCACCGTCATCTGGGGCGCGCGCCTGGACCCGACTTTCGAAGGCAAAATCGAGGCAATCGCCATCTTCACGGGCA
>PFPF01000004.1 GCA_002792915.1 Candidatus Micrarchaeota archaeon CG_4_10_14_0_2_um_filter_60_11
CGCGAGGCCCACGTCCTTGAGCCAAGGCGCGCCGTGGCGGAACAGCGAATCCATTTTTTCGCTCGTGCAAACAACCACGTCGAAAGCGTGCAAGTGCCCGCTTGACGAGTCCAGCTCGCCAGTGCTCAGCCCGACCGTGATGCCGAAGGAATGCAGCTTTTCCTTGAAGTCTTCCCGCTTTTCCGCGGCAAGCGCGCGCAACGGGACGACGTAAACCGCCTTGGTGCGCGTTTTCTCGTAATTGTCCACAATCGCCATCAACGCGAGGAGCGTTTTTCCCGAAGCCGTGGGCGCGCTCACGACCACTCGCTCGGCGTCCAGAAAGCCTTCAGCCAGGGCTTTCGCCTGCATGGGGTTCGGCTTCGGGTAACCCAGCTTTTCCAGTAATTCTTGGTGCAGCACGATATAGAGCGGGCTCGCGGCGCTTTAAAACGGTTTCAAGGCGTCGCTTCCGGTGTTTTTTTGCATTTTAACTCGATTCAGTATTTTCCTCAGTAGTGTTCTCAAATTGTATTTTACTCAAATCTAGCTGAAGGTTGACTCCCTTTGAATCAAACATATTTTCCAAAAAAGTCAACTGCAATTTTGGCGTTTCCTGAGGCACTTCGACGTAAAAATCAACATAATTAGCTTTCAATCCAGGTTCTATGCTGTCGTATATGCGTTCATTACTGGCATAGGATAGCGCCACATCGAATTTTCTTTCTTGTTCATCGTATGCTTTGATTCGGTTGGTGCTGAATGAATACGATTCTTTTCCGTCATTCTTCACTTCTGCGTCAAAAACAACGTATTTTGCGCCTTCTCGTGCGTTTTCTACAAAATATCCGCTACCAACGGTTGTTTTCTGTCTAACATTTTTAACGGTTATTTCTAAATCGCCGAGTTTGAACGGAGTTCCTATTGCTGTAGCTTGAAGTGTGGACGTAGCCGCTAAACTAGCCGAAGGCGTCCCTGCTCCCGTTGAAGGCGTTGTTGTTGACGAAGACGCGCAACCCATTAGAAATACCGCGGCAATAACGCCCAAAAACAAAAACAGTTTCTTCATTTCTTTTTCGCCTCTTCGTCTTTCTTCAAGAGCGCCATCCCGCCGCCTATGAGCAACAGCAAACCGCCGAGCAGGTAAAACAGGCCCACGGTAATGAAGCCGCCGACCGCGCTTATTATCATCAGCCAGCCGCCGACCTTGGTTTTGCTCTTTACTATGGCTCCGCCGACGATGCCGACTATGCCTATAAGGCAGCCTATCGTCGCCCTGCCTGCCATGTCTGCTGCTTGTTTAGCGGTTTCAGATTCAGCTCCGCTTACTCCTGTCGCAATAGCGCCGACCGCACCTACTGCAAATAATGCAATTAGGGCGCCGCCCAAGCCGAAAATGCCGCCGAGTATGCCCAAAATCAGTTCTGCTGTTCTGCCCATTTTCCCACCTCTTAGCTCCCAACAAGCAGAGTTTGAGTTGTTTTAAGCTTTTGCTTGAAAGGTTTTAACTTTTGTTAAGCAATTGTAAACTAATGAATTAAATACTGCTAACGACCTGTAATGTATGAGCGGGTCGTCTTGGAGCGATTTGAGCTTCGTTAGCCGAAGCAAAGAGCGTTCCCTTGTTTTCAATTGTTTGGACGAACCCAAAACGCCAACGCAAGTCAAAAACGAGTGCAAAATCCAGATTTCGCGCGCCAGCCGCGCCCTCAAAGAGCTGACGAACCGCGGCTTGGTGGAATGCCTGACGCCGAGGGAAGTGCGCGGCAGGTATTACAAGAAGAGCAGGAAAGGCGAAAAGTTGGCGGCGGTTTTCAAGGCGCGCCGTTGAAAACGCTAATAAAACATGGCGCGCTTTTGCGTTTGGTGGTTTCGTGATAGTTTTGAACTTGAAGGCTTACGAGGCTTCGACGGGCGAGAAGGGCTTCCTGCTTGCCAAGCAGGCGCGCGAGTGCGCGTCCATGGCCAACAAGCGCGTCATCTTGTGCCCTTCGCAGTTGGACGTGCTGGATTACGCGCGCCGTTTGCAACAGTTCAACGAGTTCATGATTTTTTCGCAGGGCGCCGACGCGAACGGCTACGGCGCGTTCACCGGAAGCGTTTCGCCCGCCCAGCTCGCGGCGGCCGGGGTCAGCGGGGTGCTGTTGAACCACGCGGAACGAAAGCTAAAGCCCGAAGTTTTGAAAGCGACTGTAAAGGAGTGCAAGAAGCACGGGTTGGTGATGATTATTTGCGCGGACTCGGTCGCGGAATGCAAGCGCTGCGCCGCGCTGGCGCCGTACGCGGTGGCTTACGAGCCGCCCGAACTCATCGGCAAGGGGCTTTCCGTTAGCAAGGCAAAGCCCGCGGTGGTCCAGCAGGCCGCGAAGGCGGTGAAGAAAATCAACCGCCGCGTCCTCGTGCTGGTGGGCGCGGGAGTGAGCAACGCCACGGACGTGAACAAATCGTTCGAGTTGGGCGCGGACGGCGTGCTGCTGGCGAGCGCGTTCGCGAAGGCAACGGATGCGAAGGCGTTCCTGAATTCGCTTTTGGAGCAGTGCCCCAAGCGCCCGCTGTGCTGCGAGGCTGGCACTTGCGAGGCGTGCGGGAAGTTCAAGGCGTGATTTGTTGTTCGAATACAGGCGGATTCGCGGCGAGCAGTTGACGCCCAAGCTCGAGCTCCAGCTTGATGCGATTGCTCGCAGCGTGCCGCGGTTCAAGAGCGGTTACCTCGCCACAATCAGGAGCGCGCTTTCGGGCGACAACTTCGCGCTGTTCGTCGCGTTCGAGGACGGTAAGCCCGTTGGTTTCGCCGACGCCAGCATCCAGCCTTTCAAAGAGAAAACGATGGGCAGTTCCGGGTGGACGATAGTGCATCCCGACCGCCGCGGAACGGTTATAGGCGGCAAACTCTTTTACGCGAAACTCGCTTGGATGGCGTCCAAGGGTTCTTCGGGCGTGACCGCGATCGCCGAAACGCCCGAGGGCTTCAAAATGCTGAAGAGCGCGGACTTCGACTTCGAGTTGGAAAAACCCGGCGGCGGCTTTGCCGGCGCGACCAACGCAGGCCTCACCTTGGACGGCCGCAAGCGTGCGGAACTACTGATCAAAGCCGAGCGCCTTTTCGGCAGGTCGCACGGCATGTTTTAATGACCAACCCAAGGGGGAAGCGTTCCCCCTTAGTTTGGTCTGATGCCCAAACCCCCTTCGCGAGAGATTATGCGCGGGTTATTTATTTCAGGCGAACGTATTACTGGTTCGGTGGTTTTGGCTTTGAAACTATTGCA
>PFPF01000008.1 GCA_002792915.1 Candidatus Micrarchaeota archaeon CG_4_10_14_0_2_um_filter_60_11
CCCAGCGTTTCCTGCTTCGCGCCCGCCTTGAAGTCGCCCTCGACGGTGCGCAGCACGCGGTGCATCTCCTTTTCCTTGCGGCGCGAAATCCAGAGGAACCCCTCGTCCTTGGTGTCGCGGGTAACCAGAACCACGACGTTGCCCGCCTTGACGCGGCCCGCCCTGCCGCGGCGCTGGATGAGGCGTATTTCCGAAGGCACCGCCTCGAAGAAAACCACGAGGTCAACCGAAGGAATGTCCAGCCCTTCCTCCCCGACGCTCGTCGCGACGAGCGCGTTGAAATCCCCGGCGCGGAACGCGTCGATTGCAGCCGCCTGCTGCTTCTGGGTCATGCCCTCGTTCCCGCGCCCCACGAGCTGGCGCGCCTTGACTCCCGGCAATAAATTCAGTTCCCGCTCTATCTCGTCAACGCTCGAGCGGTAATGCGCGAAAACGATTGACGATTTTCCTTCCGCCGCGGCGTGCGCGACGATTTCGCGCAGCTTCGGCAGCTTCGGATGCTCCACGCCCTCCTTGATTGCCGCGAGCGCGTCGCGCTTGATTATCGCCACCAGCGGGTCCGCCAACAGCTTCTGCACGGCCTTGCTCTTCTTGTCGCGCGTTTGCATCCCGTCCAAAAAGTCCACGAACGCGGCTACGCCCTGCGACTCCAGCAGGTCAATCGCGTGCACTATGTTCAGCGCGCGCGCCTGGCTGGACAGCGCCTTGTACGCGATTGCGTTCGGCGTCTGCGCGAGAATCGGGCCGCGCAACGCGAGGAGCGTGCTCTTGTTCGCCTTCTTCAAGTCCGCGGACGGGAAGAAACCGTAATCCTTCAGCTCTTGCAGGGCTTCCGACAGCAGGTGCCGCAGGCGCTCGCGCAGCGTCACGAGTTGCGGCGGCAAGTCCACGAACTCCCACTCCAAGAGGACTTCTTTCGCGTATTTGCGCGCGTCCTCGTCGTCTTCATTCTTGACTTCCACGTGCTTGACGCCCAGGTTTTCGCAGACGTCCAGTATTTTTTGCTTCACGGACGAGGGCGAGGCGGTCAAGCCGAGGATGAAGCAGCCCGCGGCTTTCGCCTGCGCTCCGATGAAAACGTACGCGTAATCCCCGACCGCGCGGTGCGCCTCGTCGAAAACCACCAGGCGGAAGTCCTGCAGGCGGATGCGGCGCGCCAACAAGTCGTTCTCGATGCACTGGGGAGTAGCCACGATTAGCTCGGCGGTTCCGTAAGACTCCGTGCGCACGGCAGGCGAAACCTCGCCCGTGACCAGCAACGTTTTTTTGCCGACGAGCTCTTCCAGCCTGCGCGCCTGTTGCACGGCAAGCGGCTTTGTCGGAACCAGGAACAGCTGTTTGCCGCCCAGTTTTTTCATGACTATCGCCGCTACGAAGGTCTTGCCCATCGCCGTAGGCATCACCAGCAGCGAGTTGCCTTCGGCTAGAATCGCGTTCGCGGCGTTCTCCTGGTATTCGCGCGCTTCCATTGTTCCATTGAACGCGCGCGAGTTTTTAACCCGCGCGAGGCGTTGCTTCCGGTGCGGTTAATAACGCGCTTCGCGGAAAACCGTTCGTGTTCTTCGACCCTTCGCTCGCGCTCGAAAAAAAGAACGACATAATGGAAGGCGACCTGGTTTACGCGGTCACCCGCAAGGGCGCGCTACAAAAGATAACCAACGCCAGGGGGCCGCTCGACACGATGCTCAGGAAACTCGAAGCGCCGGGCACCGCGGCAGCCATAGTGCTGCGCAAGGCCGACGACGAAATGCGCCTGATCGGCCTGCAGGGCGCGGGCGGACGGTTCACCTTGAAAAAGGCGCGCGCGCTCGCGGAATCCATCGAAGCGGTAAGCCGCGAAAACGGCGCCAAGCGCGTAGTCGCGAGAACCTGGATTTTCGCCGAGACCCCCGAATTGATGCGCGCGCTCGGCTTCAAGCCGAAAAACGCCGTTGAAGCCAAAAATCACGAAGAAGCGGCAAAGCGGTTCGCTGCGAATGCCGTCTTGAGGCGGCACGTGAGGCACAACGTCAGCAGGGTTCCGGTAGGCCAGTGGGTCGAGTACTCGCGCGAAGTGCAACAGTAGGCGCGGAACAGTGGAAGCGGGCTGCTTCCGCAAAATCTATTTAAATAAGGCTTGTGAAACCGTGTTCCGCCGAAACGGGGAACCGTGGGGGTTCTTTCAACCCGTTGAAGCTAGACAAGGTGGTTCTTAATGGTAATACTGCCAGTCGCTCCCGTGGAGCGCATCATCCGCAAGGCCGGCGCCGAGCGCGTTTCGCAGGACGCGGCGGAGGCTTTGGCGGACGCGCTCGAGGAGATAGGCATAGACATTTCGGTGAAAGCGGTCCAGCTGGCAAAGCACGCCGGGCGCAAGACCGTGGTCGCGGAAGACATCAAGCTCGCGAGCCGCGCGTAAGTGAAGCGCGGTTTTTTAAACAACTGCACTCCAATTCTTTCCTTACTCAAGATGTAGGGTCCCGCCCGCGAAGAAAGGGTCGGCCTGAATTGGGGTGTTTAGAATGGGTGCAAGCAAATACATCAGGCAATCCTTCGCGGAAACGCAGGGAAGCCAAATTTACAAGGCCCGCCTGCGCGTCTGGCGCCAGGGGCACAGCATGGAACGCGTCGAGAAGCCGTTGAACCCGGCGAGGGCGCGCGAATTGGGTTACAAGGCAAAACCGGGCTACTTCGTGGTGCGCGTGAAGACCAAGCGCGGCAAGCGCGTGCGCAACCGCCCCGCCATCGGCAGGAAACCCGGAAAGAACCGCAAGCGCGAAAACCCCGGCAAGCCGTGGCAGTGGTTCGCCGAACAAAAGGCGATGCTCAAGCACAAGAACGCCGCGGTCGTGGGCTCGTACTTCGTCGGCGCGGACGGCGAACGCCAGTACTTCGAAGTCATCCTGAAGACGAAGCAATGAAGACTGACCGCGTCACCGTGGAAACGCTCGCGCAAAAAGCGCGCAGCCTCGGCTTCGCCTCGGTTGAAGTCGCAACCCCCGTGCAGCCCAAGCCCGGCGTGAAGCCCGCCAAGGGCGCGCTCGTGGAATGCGCCGACGCGAAGCGGCTGTGCGCATTGCTCGAGGCGAACGAAGGGCTCCGCGTGAACCCGTTCAAGACGATTGACTACTGGAAGAACGGCGGGCTGTACGCCGCACTCAAGGCGCACTCCGTGGAAATCCCGTTCGCGTTCTTCCTCAATTCGGCGAAGCCCGCGAAAGAGATATCGCGTGCGCGCGCCTTCGTAAAAAAAATCGCGCGGAAAGGCCTGCACTACCGCATCGTGAGCGGCGCGAGCGACGAATACGAGTTGCGTTCGCCCCGCGACCTCGCCGCGTTCGGAATCCTGTTGGGCTTGACGCGCGAGCAGGCGCTCGCGGCGGTCGGTGAATCAAAATGAACCTGCTTTTCGCGACCACGAATAAGGGCAAACTGGAGGAAGCGCGCTCGGTTCTCTCGCCCGCAAAAATCTGTTCGGTTTCAATCGAGCTTTTCGAGCCGCGCGAGGAGGGGCAGCTCGCGGTTGCCGAGGCAAAGGCAGGGCAGGCGCTCAAGGCGGTTGGCAAGCCCGTGTTCGTGGAGGACTCCTGTTTCTATCTGGACGCGTACCCCGGCTTTCCCGGCGAGTACTCGAAGCTAGTGGTGCGCAAAATCGGAGTCCGCGGCGTACTGAAACTGCTGGAGGGAAGGCAACGCGGCGCGCGTTTCGTAACGATTCTCGCGTTCGCGGCGCCGCGCAAGCGCCTGAAAATATTCAAGGGCGAGTGCCGCGGCCGCGTGCTTGAGCGCATTGCGGGAAAACCGCGCGAGGGCATGCATTACGACTCCATTTTTGCCCCTACGGGCGCGAAAAAGTCGTTCGCACGGATGAACAAGGCTGAGAAATCGGCTTACTCGCACAGGGGCAAGGCGCTGCGCGCGTTCGCGAAATGGCTGGTGAAACAAAATGATGCTTGAAAAGCGGCGCTGGCTGCTCATCGACGCGCTCGGAGTCAGCGGTTCCGAATTCACTAGTTGTGTTGCCGAAGCGATTGCCGGATTTTCGGGCGTGAACGGAGCGTCGCGCGCGAGGGCGCAGGCGGAAACCGTTTCGGGCTTCAACGTGGTGCGCTGCACGCGCGCCGCGCTAGAGGAGGTCATATCCGCGCTCGCGTTCAAGAAGGAATTCAAGGGCAAGCGCGTGGCGTTGCGCACGGTAAGGGTTTCGGGGACGCTTGACGCGCTGCTTGCGGGAAAGCGCAAGGCAAAATAAGCCGCGCCTCCAGCAATAAGCGCATGGGCTTGTCTTCCTGGCTCAGGTCGCTGTTCGAACGGCGCTCTGATATGTCAAACGCGAGCCAATGGCGCGAGTGGCACCAAAAGAATTCGGGGCTCAAACCAATCGACCGCAGCATTTATCGTTACGACGCCCCGGTTTTGGCTGCTCTCGACAACAATCCGGGCTTGACGCTGCTTTCCGCGGTATTGCACGAAAAATTCCCGCATCCCGAACCACTTGTGAGGGAAAAAGCAATAGTGGAAGTCGCGGCGTGCTTGCGCGACGAAAGCCGCCGCGCAAAGCTCGCCAGAAGGCTTGCCGCGGTGAATTGGCGGGGAAAAAGCAGGAGGGAAATTTCGGCGCTTCTGCCGGAAACGCTGGAACAACTGCTGGTATTGGCACAAAATGAGGATTCAAGCGAACGAAACCAGCGGCTCGCCGCCTCTTTCTTGGAGAAGCCGCTCTCGCCCGAGGCAAGGCGCAAGGTTTTTCCGCCGGGCGAGGCGGTGAAGCGGTGGCAACCCGAAGCCAAAGTAGTCGGCTTCCGCGAGCCGCCTCGCGAGTGACAAATCAATAATAATAAATAGCCCGTCGGGGGAAACATTCTTGCAAACTATTAGAATTGAACTCGCCCCGACGAGGGGCCTGATTCGTTAGGTTTTGGAATTAGGGGTGGTAGGTAACATGTATCCTCCTTCGCAGGCGGCTTACGACAGGGCGATTACCGTTTTCTCGCCCGACGGCAGGCTGTTCCAGGTGGAGTACGCGCGCGAAGCCGTGCGAACGGGCGCTACCAGCATCGGGGTCGTCTGCAGGGACGGCATCGTGCTCGTGGCGCACAAGCGCATAACGAGCCCGCTCGCGGTGAGCGCCAGCCACGAAAAGATTTTCCAGATAGACGCGCACATCGCCGCGTCGTCCAGCGGACTCGTCGCGGACGCGAGGCGCCTGGTGGACACGGCGCGCCTCGAAGCCCAGAAGCACCGCCTGACTTACGACGAGGAAATCCCGATAGAGCTGCTGGCGAAAAACATCGGCGACCACATCCAATTCTTCACGCAGTACGCGGGCGTTCGCCCGTACGGCGTCTCGCTCCTCATCGCGGGAGCCGACGGCGACCTGCACCTGTTCGAAACCGACCCGAGCGGCGCGCTGTTCGAGTACAAGGCGTGCGCAATCGGCTCGGGCAAGAAGGCGGCGGAAGAGTTCCTCAAGAAGGAATACAAGGACGGCATCACGACGGACGAAGGCGTCCGCCTCGCGTTGAAGGCGCTGCGCAAGGTCGTCGAGGAAAAGCTCGATGCCGGCCTCGTGGACATCGCAGTCATCAGCGCGGGGGAAAAGAGGGTGCACGCGCTCTCCGAAGCCGAGATTTCAAAGGCGTTGAGCGAGAAATGAGCGGAATAGAGAACACGATAATCGCGCGCCTCGAAAGAAACGGCGAGCACTTCGAGGTGCTCGTCGACCCCCAGAAGGGCTTCGACTACAAGACCGGCGCACGCAGGGACTTCTCGAACGTGCTTGCCTTCGAAGAGGTATTCAAGGACGCCAAGAAGGGAGAACGGGCGACTGCAAAGGCGCTGGAAAAGGCGTTCGGCACCGGCGACCCGGTCGCGGCGGGAAAAATAATCCTCGAAAAGGGGGAACTCCAGCTGACCACCGAGCAGAAGCGCAAGGCGATAGTCGACAAGAGGGCGCGCGTGATTGCGCTCGTGGCGCGAGTGGCGGTGGACCCGCGCACCAAGGCGCCGCACCCGGCCCAGCGCATCGAGAACGCGATGGAGCAGGCGAAGGTGCACATCGACGCGATGAAGACGGCTGAAGAGCAGGTGGAAGGCGTCATAGAACAGTTGCGCGAAATCCTGCCGATTAGCACGGAGAATTTGAAGATGGAAATCATAATTCCCGCCCAGTATGCCGGACGCGCGTACGGCGCGCTCAAGGAGTACGGCATGAGCGGCGAGGAGTGGCGCGGCGACGGCTCGTTCCGTTGCGTGTGTTCCTTCCCCGCGGGCATGCAGGGAGAGTTTTACGACAAGCTGAACAAGATGACCGCGGGCAGCGTGCAGACGAAAACGCTGTGACGCGGCTTGCGATTAAAAAAAAGGTGTTTTGAAAAATGAGGACAATCGTTGTGCCGGGCGAAAAAGTGGCCGACGAGCCCAGGCAGCAGGACGAAGCCTGCTTCGCGGACTCGCACGGCACGTTCGCCTCCGTGGTCAGCCTCGCGGACGAGGGGCGCGTAATCCCGCTGAAGGGGCGCTACCTCCCCATACTGGGCGACTACGTAATCGGAATAATAAAGGAAATGCAGCTCACGGGCTACATCATCGACTTGAACTCGCCTTACGAGGCGCGCCTGAGCGACCGCGACTGCCGAGAGGAATACCGCATCGGCGACGTGATTTCCGCGAAAATCTCCTCGGTGAACGAAGTGCACGACGCGGGAGCCATGGAGCCGCGCGCGTTCCAGGGAGGGGAGCTGCTGGAAGTCGAGCCGGTCAAGGTGCCGCGCATCATCGGGCGCAACGGCAGCATGCTCGCGACCATAAAGGAATACACGGACACCCAGCTGTTCGTGGGCAAGAACGGCCGCATCTATCTGAAGGACGGAAACACCGTGCTCGCCTCGCTGGCGGTGCTCAAGATTTGCAGGGAAGCCCACATTCCGGGCTTGACGGAACGCATGACCGCGTTCCTGCAGGAAGAATCCAAAAAGGTGAAAAAAAATGAAGAGTGACAAGGTACTGTTCAACCCCGACGGCTCGCGCCTCGACGGGCGCGGAGCGACCGACTTGCGCCCGCTGGCCATAAGGGCGGGCGTGCTCAAGCGCGCGGAAGGCTCCGCCATGGTCGAATGGGGAAAGAACAAGGTAATAGCCGCGGTTTACGGACCCCGCGAAGTGTTCCCCAGGTTCATGACCGACCCCTACAAGGCGATAATCAGCGCGCGCTACATCATGGCGCCGTTCTCCTCGCTCGAGGAGCACAACCGCAGCGGCCCCAACCGCCGCAGCCAGGAAATCAGCAAGGTCTGCAAGCACGTTTTCGAGAACCTCATCCTCACGGAAAAATTCCCGAAGACCATGATTGAAATACACATGGAAGTCATCCAAAGCGACGGGGGCACGCGCGTTGCCGCGATTACCGCCGCGGCGGTCGCGCTCGCGGACGCGGGCATCCCCTTGCGCGACATCGCGTGCGGGGTCAGCGTGGGCAAGGCGAACGGGAAACTCGTGCTGGATTTGGACAAGACCGAGGACAACTTCGGCGAGAGCGACGTACCCCACGTGATTTCGCCGCGCACCGGCGAGATTTTGCTGTACCAGCTGGACGGCATGCTCACCAAGGAGGAAATCTCGCAGTCGTACGACATGGTTCTCGAGGCGTCCAAGCAGATTCGCGAGAAGCAGGTCGCCGCGCTGAAGGAAAAGTACGAATCCGCGCTGGACGCGCAAAACGGTGAATGAAAATGATTCTGGACGAAGTGAAGGAAACTTACATCAAGGACCTGCTCAAGCAGGGCAAGCGCGGCGACGAGCGCGGGCTCATGGACTACCGCGAAATCAAGCTGACCAAAGGCTACATACCGAACGCGGAGGGAAGCGCGCTCTGCCAAATCGGGGACACGAAAGTCCTCGTCGGCGTGAAAATCGACTTGTCCACCCCGTACCCCGACCGGCCCACGGAAGGCTCGTTCTCGGTGAACGCGGAATTCTGCCCCATGTCGCACCCGGACTTCAGGCCGGGCCCGCCCAACGAGCAGTCAATCGAGCTCGCCCGCGTAGTTGACCGCGGAATCCGCAGCGCGGAATGCATCGACTTGAACGGCCTCTTCCTCGAGGAGGGAAAAGCGTTGGGCGTGTTCACGGACGTTTACGTGCTCGACCACTGCGGCAACCTCATCGACACGGCGGCGCTCGCGGCAATGGCCGCGCTCACGAACTGCCGCATGCCCAAGTACGAGGACGGCAAGCTCGTCCGCACCGAGTTCAACGGGAACCTTAAATTGGCCCGGAAGGTGGCTGCGTGCTCGTTCGAAAAAATCGGCGACAAATTCATCGTCGACGCGAACAGCGCGGAGGAAACCGCGAGCGACGGACGGCTTACTCTCTCGACTTGCGACGGCGATTTGGTTTGCGCCGCGCAAAAAAGCGGGAAAGTCGGCGTAAGCAAGGCGGAATTGATGCAGCTCGTGGATGCCGCGTTCGAAAAAGGCAAGTGGCTGCGCGCCAAACTCTGAGGTGTACTAGATGGGCTCAAGATACGGAGTAAAAATCAGGAAGCTCGAGGACAGCGTGCTCAAGATAAAGCGCGCCAAGCACCCCTGCCCCAAGTGCGGCAAGGTCAACGTCAAGCGCAAAGCCAAGGGCCTGTGGCACTGCAACTCGTGCAACGCCACCTTCACCGGCGGGACTTACGCGCCGGTTACGCAAGCCGGCGCGGCCACGCGCAAGACGGTGTCGGGGATTTGAACGAGTTCTGCCTCATCGAAGCCCACCTGCCCGACTCGTCCTACAAGTACGCGACCAAAGACGGCAAGGGCCTGGAGGAAGCGCTGGAAAAGCTGCGCGGCCTCCTCACGGTGAAGGCGTTCGACTACGCGCCGATCAACCGGAACGATATAGACCATCTGGCGCAGCGCCAGGCGAACAAAATCCGGACGCCCGGCGACTTCAGGCGCGAGATATCCTCGCTCAAGCCCAACGCGTTGAGGCGGGAGCTCGCGCCATTCGTGCAGGCTATTGACGACCCGCTGGACAAGAAGAAGGGCGACGAGCGCGACTTCGCGGTTTCCTGCTATTTGGCAACCTTGAAGCGCCGCGTCTTCCCGCCCTCGCTGCCCGACCACGGAACAGCGAAGGAAAAACCGTTTCTCCGCCTCACAGCCAACCTGAACGGCTGGGTTATCGTCAAAAAAGTCGAGTTCGAAGGCGCGAAACGCGAGGAGATTTTGGCGGGCATGGCGTCCATGCGCGCCGCAGTGCAACGCAAGCTCCTCCAAATCAACGGCATCGCCGCGGAAGCCGACGCTTTCCAGAGCCAATTCAAGCGCGCCTCGTACGCGAACCTCCCGCTCGTAATCGACTCGCTTCCAAGCGACGCAAAGAAAGCCGACTTATTGCTCGACGCTGGCTTTGAAATCAACGGCTTCGCGCCCTTCGTCTCCATCCAGACCGTCAACGAAGTCTATCCCGCCCTCAAAATCCCCAAGCTCAAGGGCAGGATGAAGAAGAGTTAGGCGAACACTAGCAAAGTTTACTCGCAATTTATTCGGTAGAGCTTATTTCCTTTATTTTCAAAAATTAGAGTTGAAATATCACGTACCTTAGGCTCTACTTTCGCCAGTTCAGGATACGGAGAATACCCGCCGGCGTAATAGTACTGAATTTGGTATTTCTTCAACAAATCACAATCGCCTTGAAGCATACGCGCATTTTCTAGTACTGCCTCAGAAAAGTCGACTCCATGCGTAAACAGTATTCTATCTTCACCGAAAAAAACTTTGCGGCCATAAAGAACGTAAGCGCAAGTTCTTTCGCCCGAAGTTAGTATTATCGCGTCTTTAGGCAAATTTTGTTCAATAAATGCGCATACGGGCAATTCATTTTTGAGAATCGTTCCAAACGGGTATCGAAGGAAAAAATAGGAATATTGACCCAATAAACCCGAAGAAACGAGCAGTAAAACTAGCAAAACTAGAAGGCTCTTTCCAATCAGTTTAGCACCTTGCCAAGTTTTTTTGAGCCATAAAACACCAAAAATGCAAGACAACAACGCCCAAAACAAAAAGAATTTTATGTTATCGAAAGCCCAGGGTGAAAGTTTAGTAAGCATTCCTATGCCCGCAGGCAGAGCAAAACAGGCCAACAACAAACGCTTTTCTTTAGGAATGCAGGCTAAACCGACAAAAAACAAAAAGAAAAACCCGCCAAAATTCTTTAGCAGATTAACCGCACCAGAGAATATATCGGGTGAGGTATTTGTCCATCCGAACCACAAAGAAAAAACGAATTCTTTGTTTGAAGCTAGGTATGCCAGTTGTGGCAAAGCCAAACAAGAAAGAACCGCGAAAAATTTTAACCAAACGGGCAAATTCGTTTTTGTCAATGAAAGGAAACCAAAGGCAACCACAGCTATTGAAAGCGGAATAAAAGAAGCGTGAAATAAAGGCAACAGCCCGATTAACGCCGCCAAAAATATGTTTGGGTTTCTTTTTTCGAAAAACCATTCATAAACAATTAGGCTTACTGCGAAACCCATTAGAAAAGCGCGCGAATCTACAATTGTCTGAAGGTTTGGACAAAAAGCATAACCTTCTTTAAACCAAAAAGCTGAGCCAAAAAAAGCCTCTAACGGCGTTGAAAACTCGCTAAAACGAAGAAGCGCCTCAAAAGCATAAAGCGAACCAACGAAAAAAACTAAAAAAAGGGCTAACCACGCCCAAATACGCGAACCTAAAACCTTGCGACAAAACGAATAAAGAAGAAAAACGAATGCGGTTTGAATAATAACGTTGTATGCACAAAACGCAAACAACAAATTAAACCCGCCTACAACAAGCAAGCCGCTAAAAAAATCGAACAGAAAATAGTAAGTCAAATGCACTGCAGACAAAAAAGGATAGACCGGCGGAAAATTGTTACCCAATGAAAAAGAGGAAACTAATGACAAATGAAAATCCGTATCGGAAAAGAAGAGCGCAATATTCCCCGTACGTGGAGAAATTATGAAGGTTTGCGTAAAATTCAACAAAACAAAAAACGAAAAGCAAAGGAGAACCAGCAAAGCATTAAAATCGGATAGTGACCTGCGGCTGACCGGGCTTAACTTCGATAAATAAAGGGTAAAAACAAGGAGAACGCCGGACGAAAGAACGAGGTTTAGTTCGGAAACACCGCACAAAAACGCTAAACCAAAGGAAAGCCAAGCTGAAAAGAAAATTCCGAGAACGGCGCCGTAAAACAACAGATTCTTCTTGAAAAAGCGGTTAGCCAAAAAAATGCCGAAAAGCAGGGCGGAAAAAAGGTAAATAGCGGCCAAAAGCATGTGCACACTAGGTAAAATCCGCTTTAATTAGTTGCCTTTTTGTATACTTCGGTTTACTTTTAGGCAAACAAAGTCTAAAATTATACCTTAACTCATAGCCTCGTGAAAAGCAAACAAGCGCAAAAAGCGTTAAGCACGCTCGGCAGGAGGCGCGCTTTCGAACTCTTGGAAAGCATCCGCAACGAGCCGAAACGCTTCAAGGAACTTGAGAACCTGATACCAAACAAGCGGACCTTGAGCGTCAGGTTACAGGAAATGGCCGCGGCGGGTTTAATCGAGAAAACCCACGTCAAGAAAGGCAGGGAATACTTGGCTTACAAACCCACCCAGACGGGAGAAAAACTGCTCTTGTTTTTAGAATTCATATAAACTGGCTTGAAAAACCTAAAAGTCAGGATGAAAAAGGGCTGAACGCCGCAGCCGCCTGACAACAAGCGATATATACCGAATTGATTCCGCATTATGCCGGTGGTAGGGCTTTGAACGTCAAATTATTGGTAACGGGTTTCGCGCTGATTGCGGCGCTTTCCTTCGTCTCCGCGGTTCCCGAGTGCTGGCAGGAGCACGACATGCCGAACGGCGCGTGGCTCTACCAGGCTTGGCTGTGCGTGAACGGCTCGAACCACGGCTGGATTTACACCGTCGCGCCGCCCGGCATCCCCCAGCAGCTGAAAATGTTCAAAGTCGAACTCCAGTCGTTTACTTACATTCCGCCTTACGCCGCCACGCTGAATTGCTACGAGCAGTTCACGGACGTGGACAGGCAGCAACCTGGGCAGAGCTCGCCCAACAGCGTCCCGCCCAAGCCGTCTTACAGCTGGCACTTTAAGCAAACGGTCACGCTCAACGCCGGCGAGTTCACGCCGCAAGGCAGCGAATGGACGAACGCGGAATGCCCGCCGATTAAGAATTACGGCCAGCAAGGCGGGAACCCGCCGCAAGTGCTGATTTACCTCGCGTGGAACGGCGAGATACCCGGTGCCCGGATGACGGCCACCCCGTTCGCGCCCTTTACCGCGTTCAACCCGACGGCTTCCGCGCTTGACGGCGCGGTTTCAGCGAACGACGGCGCAGTTGCGTGGCTGAACAAATTCGCGAAGCGCAAGGCGTTCAAACGCTGAAGAAACCCCTGAACTTGTGGCGCACGGTAAAGAGCAGCGCGATTACAACTACTGCAACCGCCGCACCGACTAGCACTTCCGCCTTGTAGTTCACCAGCTGCGAGCCGACCCACGCGAGCAGGAAACAGCGCGGGATGACGCCGAGGAAAGTAAAGATTACGAATTTCTTGAAGTCGAACTTGAGGACGCCCGCGGTTATGGAAAAAACTTTGAAGGGAACGAACGGAATCAGGCGCGAAACGAAAATCGCGCCGCCGCCGTATTCAGTGCACTTGCCCTCGGCCCAGCAAACGCGCTCCTTCGTGATGAACAGGTAAGGCCCGATTTTGTCGATTATCGGGCGGCCGCCCTTCTTGCCGATGTAATAGCCCACGATTGCGCCCAGCGTCGAGCCGATGCTGCCCCAAATCGTGACCGTAATCGGGTCGATGCCAATCAATCCCGCAGTAACCAGAATCGCCTCTGAGGGAATCGGGACTATGGACGACTCAAGGAACATTCCCAGCAGCACGCCGAACCCGCCCATGGAAACGATCCACGCGAGCACGGTCTGCGTGAAGAACGCCTCTAGCGACGCGTAAGCCGCGAACAGCGATTCAAGCATAAGGCAACTCGTCGAGGCGGACCTCGAAGGCAACGCAGGGCATCTGCAAGCCGAAGTTCTCCAAAACCTGCGGGTGCACTTCGCCGATGACGCCTATTGCCTTGCCGTCAATCATGACGCGGGCCTGCCTGCCCTTCATGAAGCGGTTCTCCCCGCAAGGATGCAAAGCATAGTCAGCCACTCCCAGCGATTCCAGCAAATGCCGCAGCGCAGCCGCCGCTTCCGTGAGGCTGGCAGCGGAGTGGCAGGCAACGGCGCAAGCGTGCCTCTTCGTCTGCGTGCCCTCCTTGCCGCCGCGGACGACTACTTCTCCCGCCTCGAAAACGCGCTGCGGGTAGGGGTTGTGCGTGTTCGCGGAAAGCAAGCCGAGCAGGGAAGGCAGGAGTTCGCCGCGAAGCGAGCCGTACTCCTTGCTGATCGGGTTCTTGATTTTCACGAAGCGGGTTTCCGAGAGCGCCTTGAACGCCGCGTCCTCGTTGCACAGCACGCGGCTCAACGCTTCGACGAAGCCCGCGCTCGCCAGCGCGTCGCGCGCCTTGTCTTCCTGTAAAGTTTCAACACAAACCGAGCCCTTCGTGAACATTGACGGCTGCTTGGGCTTGAACGAGTTGTAGCCGTGGCCGAGCGCGATTTCCTCAATCAAGTCGACGGGATGCAGGAAGTCCGCGCGGTAACGCGGGGTTAGGCAGGCGAGCACGCCGTTCTTCTCGGTCGCGTCCAGCCTCTGCTTGCGCAGGCACTTCACCGCCTCCGCGGGCTTGAATGCAACGCCCAGCAACTTGTTAACACCATCAAGCGACAAGAGCATTTCGTGCGGCTTCGTCTCAGGCGCGAGCCTGCCGTCGCTTTCTATCGCCTCAATCTTCGCGCCGGCGGCGGCGAATTCGTGGCAGAGTATGTTCAACGCCACGTTGCACGCCTCCCAGTCCGTTCCCGTCACGTCGAGCAGTAAGTCCGTAGTTCGCATCTTGACCGCGGTGCGCTGCGAGTTGATTACGGGCGGCATCGAAAGCACGCCTTCCCCGTCGCAGAACAATGGGTAGTCGCGGCCGTTCAGGCAGAACGCGTATTCCCTGCCCTTCTCGTGCTCCTTCATTATCTTCGAGATTGGCGCGGGCCGGTCCCAGCCCAGCGGGGTAAACTCGAAGTCCGCGCCCACGGCCTTGTAAACCAGATCGCCGCGAACGGTAGCCGCGTCATGCACGCCAACCGCAACCTTCCGCCTCCGGCGGCCGTGGGTCAACACCAGCTTTTCCTGCAACTGCATGAGCTCGCGCACGCTTTCGTCGTCGAAGCGCAAGCCGCGCGCGAACGCCGCCAACGCGAACGGCCTCACCTTCTTGACGCTC
>PFPF01000012.1 GCA_002792915.1 Candidatus Micrarchaeota archaeon CG_4_10_14_0_2_um_filter_60_11
CTCTTTTAAAGGCTTTCCCCGCTGGCGTTCAGCACTGGAACGACGCTATCACGAATTCCGCGAAGCCCTCCTCCGAAGGGACGAAAGCCGACGGCATCGCGACGCTCACCGCCGCCGCGTATTCCGGTCACTCGATTAGCGCGGCTTTCACCGCCACGGGGTAGTCGAAGTACGCGTATTCCGTGGATTCGAACACCTGCACGCGCCTGTTGTTTATTTCCGTCTGGTAGGCGTTGAAAACGTCGCCCGCGGTCTCGTTGAATATGCCCTGCCATTCTTCCTCGGTCAGCGGCGCGTTCGTAGTGCGGATTTCGATGACTTCCGCGCCTACCGGCGTGGAGCCGGAAAGCCGCGCGACCGTGAAAGCGTCGGGAAACTCCTCGATTTTGAAGCCGATCGGGTATTTCACCGAGAAGCTGTAATTCGAGTTGCGGTAAGTGATGAAGTCGCTGGCGTGGCCCGCGGAAAACGCGGTGACCAAAGCGGAATCATCGGCTGGCGTTGCCTGCGGGGTGAATCCGAGCGTTTGGGGCGAAACCATGTAGACGATTACGCCGACTGCCAGCGCGAGGCAGGCGAGCCCGATTAATGCCTTGAAAGCGTTCATTGCGTTGTCCCCTCCGCGGGCTTGATGTCGTTCATATCCTTCTCGTAGCCCGGCAGCGATTTTCCCACCGAGGCAACGGCCGCCTTGCCTTCTTCCGCGTAAACCTTCGCGGCTTCGGGATAGCTGGAGCCGAGCGCGCCCTCGTCGGTAACGCGGTTGTTCAGTGTCACGCGGCCGCCTTCGTTGTTCGAAAGCAGGCCCCTGAACTCCGCGTAAGTCAGCGGCGCAGAGTCAGGGTCCAGGAGCGACCTGAAGAACTTGCGCTTCTGGGTTTGCGACGCCTTGTCGTTGTTGAAGAACGCCGCGATTACGAAGCCCGTGCCCGCCTTTTCCGCGTCCGACTCGCGCTTGGCTTCCGCGAAGAACACGCACGCGTCGCGCTGGCCGGCGGGGCAGAGGTTCGCGAGGGACTTCATGTCCTCGCAGTGCGTGCTGTCCTTGTCCTGCGGCGAGTCCTCGGAAAGCCAGCAGTACGCCTCGAGCGTGTACCCGTCGGACGGCTGTTCGTGCATCGCGATGACGAAGTTGGGAATCTGGAAGTACGGCAGCTCGGCGCGCACGGGCCTGCCGTCCACCTTGATCATTATTTCGGTAAGCGCGACAACCGCCGCGGTCTTCACGAACGCTGCCTTGGCGGAATACTTGTAAGCGTTTTCGCCCTGCGCGATCAATCGTGATTCGGTCACGCTCGCGGACGTTTGCTGCTGTAGCAATTTTTGCTGCTGGTTAATCAGCCTGTTCGCGGTCGCCGGGTTGGGCGCTTGGCGGATTTTGTCGTCCAATGCCACGATTTGCGCGGCGAGCTTGTCTTGCGCTAATTGCGCCGCGCGGACCGGGTTGTTGGACATTATGGCGCGCATGTTGGTGGCGTAAGTGTTCTTGAAAGTCGTTATCGTTTGCCCGTTGGCGAGGGTTATGCCACCGTCGCGAAGCTGAGAAAACATTTTCAGCCGGCTGATAGCCCCGCCTTTGGCGAATATCCCTGCGCTGGCTTTGCCGCCCAGGTACGCGCCGTCCGCCTGCAAGCCCTGGCTTACCAGCGAAGTCAATCCGATGCCCGCAGCCGAGCCTGCCGCGGAAGAAATCATCAAAGACTTGAACCCGCCGTCGGCGAGCACTTGACCCGCCCCCAAGGGAAGCCCGGAGCCAATGAGGTCGAAAATGTGCATTACCGCGAGCTGGCCGCACTCGTTCAAGCCCCTGCAACCGCTGATTGCGGACGCCGCGGGTATGCACGTGACGAGGCGCGCGACTCCGCTGCACGCCGAGAAAGCCAGGCGCCCGGTAACGGCTGCGGAAGCGCCCCAGGTGGCGAAAAGGCCTAGCGTGCTGCCAGCGCAGGCTGCCCCTCCGGCGAGCGCGAGGGAACCGCAGGGCTTCGCGAGGGAACCCAAGCAGTAGCCCATGTTTTCGTAACGCTTTATGTGCGTTGGCTTGTCCGCCTTGTAGTCGTCGTTCACCGCCGCGAAATTCTCATTGGGGTCCAAGCCGTACGCTGCCTCGAACCACGCCTGCGCGGTTTGCGAATCCTTGGAGTCCGCGGTGTCCGTGAAAGAGCCGAGGTAAACGTTGGGCGGCCATTGGATGAATTTCGTGAAGTCGAAGCCTGCCCACGAGATTTTCTCGCGCCCCACGTAGAAGTAAGTCTCGTCGGGGGGCATCAGGAGCGCGGCGTTGGCGAGCTTGGGCTCAAGGTCGTCGTTCGGAGTGCACGAGGCGGCGCGGCGTAAGTCCAGCTCCACTACCACGTTCTTGCGGCGCTCGTCAACCGTGCCGGGCGCGGGCGCTGCCTTGGGCGTTGCGGTCAGGATGTAGACGCCGCAGCCTTGCAGCTCGCTTTGCGCGTTGGTGAGGAAGTTTTCGGAAAGCTGCACGCCCCCGTCGAACCCGGCCGCCTTGTAGGTAGTGTCGGCTTCGCGCGCCGCGTCGCTGAACGCCGTGAGTTGTTGCGCGGGCGGGAGCTTGGTTGCCGTCATTTGAATCACCGCGCTGCGGCGGAGGGGCTGCTGCCTGTTGCTGAACTGGTTGTAAAACCATTCGAACTGCGCCTCGGTCGAGAGCTTTCCGCCGAGAATCTTCAAGTATTCATTAAGGAATGCGGAGTACGCGCGCCCCGCCTGGTCGAAAGTGCAGTAATAACTCTCGCACAGGTTGAGGTAAGCCGCGTCGGAAATCTGCTTGACTTGCGTTGCCTTGTCGGTTTTCGCGGCGGGCGTTGTGGCCGCGTCGCTTTTCGCCGGCGCGACTGCCGCCATGCTTGCGGTGTTGCCTTGCGTTGTTTCAGGAAGCGGCAGGCAGGACGCGGCGTCGGGACAGTTGATTTT
>PFPF01000030.1 GCA_002792915.1 Candidatus Micrarchaeota archaeon CG_4_10_14_0_2_um_filter_60_11
AGGCGTTCGGCTCAGGCTATGCAACGGGCTCGTTCCAGTTGATTGGCGAGGCACCCAAGGCAACGCCTGACTTGGGCGTGCTGGGCGTTGCTTTCGCCTTGCTTGCGGCGGGCTACGCGTTGCGCAGGAAATGATTGCGGAAGCATTAGCCGCAGCCTACGCAGCGGCTGCTTCCTATTCCGACGCCCGCAGCGCCAGCATCCCTAATGAATTGACTTTGACCTTCGCCTTGGCAGCGGTTGCTTTTGCCTTTTTTTCAGGCGTTGACTTGTTTGCATTCGCGGCGTTCGGCGCGCTTTGGCTGTGCTTTGCTTACCTTCTTTACTCGGCGGGAGTTTGGGGCGCGGGCGACGCGAAATTCTTCGCCTGCCTGTCGCTCTACCTCGCGCTAATCAAGGGGGTTTCCGTGCAAACGGGCGCGTTGTGGTTCCTCGCATCGGCGGCGCTCGCGATTGCGTTCTATTGCGCGTTGCGCTGGAAACCGTTGCTTGCCGTTGCCCGCAAAGAGTGGCGCGCTTGGCTTGAGGCTACGGCAACAAAGGCGTTGTCCTCGGCGGGCTTCGCCTCATTGCTGCTTTTCGCGGGCGTGCGGTTTGACTTGCTGTGGCTCGTCGCGCTCGTAGTGGTGCTGCGCTTCCTTGACTTGCCGTTGTTGTTGTGCGTAGCGTTGGCTGCGGTTGGCGTGGCATTGAACCCGTCGCAGGCGTTGGCGTGGTTTGCTTCCTCTTTCGTTTTGTTCGTTGCTTTCGAACTCTTGTTTGCCGTAAAACGGCTGGCAAAGGCATTAAAGCGCCGCCCGAATAACGCGTTGGAGGCGGGCATGGTTTTCGCCCCGTTCTTGTCGATAGGCTTCGTTCTGGCGGTGTTCGTTTGAAGGCGCAATTGGGCATCGAGTTTTTCCTGACCGCGAGCGTTGTTCTGGCGTTCATGCTCATCACTTACGGGGTTTACGTCTCGGAATCCGAGAAAAACAAGGTGCTCGAGTCCGCGGTGCTATCGAAAACGCTCCTAGACTCGCTGTCCGCGGCCGCGAATTTCGCCGCGCTGTCCGGCAACGCCTCCGCGATTCCAATCCGCGTTTACGCGCCAATGGGCGCGAACTGTTTTTACTATGATGCTGCAACAAAGCGCGCCTATTGCTCGCTAGTCTCGCCCGCGGTGGGCAAAGTGTCGCAGTCCGACAAGGTTTACGGCCCGGTTCTGGTCGAGCAGTTGGGCGGCGCGTGCAGCATGCCGTTAGAGCAGAACAAGTGGTTTGACTTACGCGTTTTCGCGAACGCGTCCGGGGTTTTTGCTTCATGCTGAAGGCGCAGGCTGGCGTCGAGGCGGCGTTCATCATCGCGCTGCTGGTCACCTTCGTGGTCACGGTAGCCGTTCCCGCGGTCCGAGAGGCTGAACTGGATTCCGTGCTCTCGTCCTGCCGCTTGGCGGGCGTGGAGTGGGCTTCGCACAACGCTTCCCGCGACTTCCAGGGCCTGGTGTTCGACAGGCAGGACCGGGTGGTCACGATGGCACCGCAAGCGTTCCAGGACGGCAGGTTTGTAACCTCGACGGAACTGGATGCCGCGCTGCTCGAAGCGGCTTCGCAAGTAGCCAACGCTCCCGTCGAAGGCAGCTGCGTCAAGGCGTTGAATTATGAGTACTGCGTCTAGCGATTATCGCGTCGCATTGGCGGCGGGCGCGCTCGCGTTGGCGTGCATCGTGCTCCTCGCGTTCTTCGCCGCCCAGCAAAAGCCCGTTTCGGTCAGCCAGATAACCCCCGCGGACGACGGAAAGTTGGTGGACTTCACCGGGAAAGTCACGTCAGTCCGAGTTTCGGGAAGCAATCGGTTTTACAAGCTGTGCGGCGCGTCGTGCGTTGACTGCACGGTGTTCGCGGGAACCGCGTCAAGGCTAGCCGTGGATTTCGACTTAATCGGCAGGGACGCCGTGCTTTCCTGCACGGGCATCGCGGGGTTTTACAACGGGCAGCCGCAAGTGGTCGCCTCGTCGCTTGAAGTCCTCGGCCTGGGTTGATTCCGCTTGCTCGAATTTTTGGAAGGCTTCCTCTTGGGGCTCGCGGGACTCGTGCCCTATTTGCACACCAACCTGATTTTGCAATTCCTGGGTTCGGCCCCGCTCGCGTTCGTTTCCGCGCTGGCTGCGTCGCACGCGGTCTTCGAAGTGTTTCCCGCGGTCTTGTTTGCGGTCCCCTCGCAGGCGCACTCGATTGCCGCGCTGCCCGCCCACCAGCTCGCGCAGCAGGGGAAAGCTTTCATGGCGTTCCGCATTTCCCTGTATTCCATGTTTTACGGGCTCGTAGCCGCGCTTGCATTCTTCCCGTTCTACTATCTCGCCGCACCCGCTGCCTACGCCGCCTTCAAGCCGTTCGCGGGCTGGGTTTTGCTCGCGCTCGTAGTCGCGTTTCTGGCGACCGAACGCAACAAGGTCGCGGGCCTGCTGGTTTTCGCGTTGTCGTCCGGCCTCGGCTGGTTCACGTTCAACTCGCCCCTAATCGCGGAACCGCTGTTCCCGCTGCTCACGGGCTTGTTCGCCGTTCCCGCCTTGCTTTACTCGGTGGGCGCGCAATGGCCGAAGCCCGACGAATCCGAGACAGTCGAACCGGACAGGCGCTTAGTCATAGCCGGCGCGTTCCTCGGGTGCTTTTCCCCGTTCCTTCCAGCGGTGAACCCCGCGCTCATTGCCGCCGCGGCGTTCCTGTTCCTCGAGTCCTCACCCATAGGCTTCATCGCGTTCTCTTCCGCGCTCGCGGCGTCCAAGATTTTTTACGACGCGGTTTCCTCGCAGTTAATCGGCGTGGCGCGTTCGGGCGCGGCGGTGGCGCTTGCCGCCGAACCGGTCAAGAGCCCGTTCATAGTCGCGTCGGCAACGGCGGCGGGACTTGCCGCGGCGGTAGCGCTGGCGCTGCTGTTCTACAAGCCCGCGGCGCGCGCCCTGTCCCGCCTCCGACTGCGCTATTTCAACTGGTTCTTCCTGGCTTTCCTAGCGTTCGCCAACTTCCTGCTGGGCGGCTGGGAGGCGCTGTTCGTTTTGGGCGCGGCGTCGTGCGTGGGAGTCGCCTGCGTCGCGAGCGGGGCGCGCAGGAGCGCGTGCATGGGCTCGCTGATCGCGCCGTCGTTGGCTTACTTCTTCTTGTTGGCTTAAAAACCGCGGCGCGTTAATTTGCACCGTATGCGCGCGCAGGTTTCCATCGAATTCTTCCTAACCCTAATCTTCTTCATCTTGGTGCTTTACTGGCTGTCCAACGAGGCGGGTTACGCGAGCCGGACCGCTGCGCAAATGGCGTTGAACGGGCAGGCCCGTACGGCTGCGGAGAATTTGGCGTTTCTTTCCAACGCGGCGTGCAGCCGCGGGCAGTCTTTGACGGTTGCGCTTCCAGCATTTACGGACGGGCGCACCAGCATCGGGTGCGAAGCCGATTTTTCCGCCAACGCGATAACGGTTTACTCCCTGTCAAGCCCGCAGGCTTATTCCACGGCAGCCTCGCTTTGCTTTTTTGAATCGGCAAAGCTGTCGTGCGGCGAAACGGTTTGCGTGAACGCGTCCGACCCGTCGAAAGTCAAGGTTTCAATTGGTGGCTGCGCATGAAAGGCCAACTTTACAGCCTGGATTTGCTGGTCGGCATCGCGCTGTCAATCACGGTCTTTGCAGTCGCTTTGCATTCCATCGAGCTCGTCCAACGCGGGCATCCCGCGTTCTCGACGGACTCGCAGGCGTTGGCGGAAGCAATCGCGTCAAACGCCGCGTTGAACGCTTCGGCAGCCAACTGCACGACTTATTCCAACGGTTCGAATTACTGCAACGGCTTTTCCTGCGCCAATTCACAAGTGTTCGTAACGCGCCGCATAGTCGCCTGCCCGGCCGGGCCGTGCGTCTTGGAGGTGCGCTCCTGTTGAAGGGCTTCCTGTTTACTTTCGACGCGGTCCTCGCGGCGGCAATACTCGTGCTTGCGCCGCTTGCGCTCGCGCTGCTCGCGACGCCTTCCGCGGACTTGGGTTACGCGTCGGCAATGCAGCAGTACGGGTACGACTGGCTCAAGCAGGGCGCGCCTGCGTTAAGCAACGCCGGCTATTCGGTTTCCAAGACGCCGGCGGCCAAGGGTTACGCAATTCGCGCGGTGCGCTTCCAGCATCCCGGTTATTGTCATGCAACCGATTCAACCGCGCAGTGCTTGTACGGCTTTGACGCGAACGTGTCGAGTTATACGGAGGCGTTCGTTTCTTGAGGGGCTTTGCAAGCGCGGTTGCAATCGCGTTAGCCGTTGCCGTCTTCGCGTTCGCATTCGCTTCCCAGTCCGCGGACTCCGGCCGGCTTTCGGCGCAAGTGCTGGCGCTGGAATCACAAGTGCTGCACGAGCGCTCGCTTGACGCGATGGAAATGGGCGACTGGGCGTTTCGGGACGCGCTGATTGATTCAGGTTATGCGTTCAAGGGCTGCGGCCTGCACACGAGCGACTTTTGCGCGAACCTTTCCGCGAATTTCGGCAACTACTCGATTGCCGCGGGGAACGCGCTGGGCGAGCGGCTTTACTCCGTTAATTTCACGCCCGCGCTGTCCTGCAGGGAGGCTGCGGCAGGCGCGGACGGGTTCCAAGTATCTTACCGCACGAATTACACCCTCGCGATGCTTGCCAACTCCAGCAGCGTGCGCGAAAGCCGCCTGCTGGCAAACGCGTCGACCGTGGACTTAAACCACACTACTGAGGACGTGTTCCAGCTGCGCCTGCGGGACGATTCGGGCAACGAGCTGTACTACCTGTCGTTCGCCTGCCCGTAGCACTTAATAACCGCTTCCCGCCTATTGCTTTAGGTGGGTTGAAATGACGCGCAGGCGGGAGCTGCTGCTCATTGGCATCTTATTGGCGTTCCTGTTGTTATTCGCCCTAGCCCCGCGCGGCTCTTCCGAAATCACGCGCGAGAACGCAGTCGCGCTGGTTTCCTCGGACTTGCAGCCCCTGATTGATGGGGGGGCACTAGTGTCCTTCCAGTCCGTCAGCAAATCCAGTTCGACGGTTTGGACGGCGGAAGTGCGCATAGTCGAGGACCCGTACTCGCGGTGCCCCCGCGTTTTCAAGCGTTACTACACGTTCTCCCCGTTCGGCTACCGGCCGGAAACGATTATTGACAACTGCCAAGTCCGGCCGCCCATCGTTTACCCCGAAGAGGCGCTCATAGCCGCGGGAAAGGACCCGCTCGTAGCGGCAATGCCCCAGGCAAAAGGCTGCGCCGTGCTCTTGAAGGACTACCGTGCCTCGGACGCGCTCGCCTACTGCCCGTGGTTCGCGGAGGAACAGTTCACAAGTTTCGTCGCCAGCCTGCCGGACTCCGCGTGGGTCACGCAATGGGTTTCGGGGAATGCGGTCACATTCGTAGCCCTTGACTCGAACGGCGCGGTTTTGAAGAAGTCATAAAAGCCGCCGTTGGCCTAATGTTTTCATGAAAGCCGTGCACCGCGACAAGGAATCGGTTTCGCTGGTTCCCGAATCGCTGGAAGACTTGTGGGCGCTCACCAAGATAGTCGCGGAAGGCGACGAAGCCAGCGCGAGCTCCCTCCGCAGGGTGAAGAATCTAGACTTGGCGCGCAGCGACTCGGGCGAAAAGAAGCGCGTGCGCGTGCGCATACGCGTGGAGCGGGTAGAGCTGGCCGAAAACGCCAACAAGCTGCGCGTTACCGGCGTCATTTTGTCGGGCGAGCCCGAAGAATTCGTGCAGGCGGGCGAGTACCACACGATTGACGTGGAGCCCGGCGAAAAGCTCACGCTTTACAAGCAGCTGAACGCGTTCGAGAAGGCCGAGCTGGACGAAGCGGTAAAGCGCCGCAAGCGCGTGCGCGCGTGCCTTACCGTGCTGGACGAGCACCATGCGTTGGTGGCGCAATTATCCGACCGCCTCAAGTTCGTTTGCGAGATTTCCTCTTACGCGAGCAAGCGCGACCCCAAGGGCTTCGCAGCCGCGAAAACCGAGTTTTACGGGCAACTGACGCAGGCGCTCAAGCAGCAGGAAGTGGAAACCTTCGTCATCGCCGGGCCGGGCTTCGCCAAGGACGACTTCATCGAATGGCTAAAGCAGCGCGAGCCGTCGCTTGCGGCGAAAGTGGTGACCGCGCACGCGAGCACCGCGGAAAAGAGCGGTTTGAACGAGCTGTTGAAGGGCGGCAGCCTCGAGCGCGTCGTGGCGGGCAAGCGCCTGCAGGAGGACTACGCCGCCGTGGAAGAGTTCATGAAGCGCGTTTCGAAAGGCGGGCTTGTTTGCTATGGGTTCGAAGAGGTCAAGCGCGCGGTGGAGGCGCGTGCGGCGGACGGTGTCCTGATTTCGGACGCATTGCTGCGCCGCGGCAATCCCTTTGCCCGCGAGGCTAACGCATTGCTCGACGCGGTGAAGCGCCAGGGCGGGTCGTTCCGCATACTCGACTCGCAAAGCGAGGCGGGGCTGGAGTTCGAGTCCTTCAAAATCGCGGCGCTGTTGCGCTACAGGCTGTAGCGCTTCGACTGCTTGGAGGCGTCGTGCGGATTGATCACCGTCAAATATACGAGGGCGAGGAACGCGAACATGAGCCATTCCGCGGCGGCGGCGTAATAGGCGCCCGCTGCGTACGAGCCCCACTTCAACAGTTCTATCGTTTCCGTTTTCCTTGCCTCCAAGACTTGGCGGGCCAGCGGCGCGCGTGTTTCGGGACGCGACGAAAGTTTGGTAACGCGGTACCCAACCAACAAGGGTCGACGCCCGCAAAACCACGCGCCTGCGGCCTTTCGCCTCTTTCGCATCCTTTACGCGCTACCCCTTAAAACGGCTTTCGTTTTTCTTACATTTTGTCCGTTTTTGGGCAATAAGGGTGTGGCTTTATTAATTTTTGTGCGCATTATTGTTAAAACCGGTTAAATTATGAATTTTTTGATTACGGTGGGGCATTGAAGGGAGTCTCAAGCGCTGTAGTCGAGGTTTTGCGCGATTACAACTATTTGAAGCCCGCGTTGAGGCGCGGCCTCGTGAATTATTCCGCGCTCGCGCGCGAGGTGAAGCCGAAAGCCGAGGCGAGGCTGGGCAGGAAGGTCACTCTGGAAGCCGTAGTCGCGGCGTTGAGGCGCGCGTCGCCGTTCTTCTGCCGCGGCCCGCGGTCGGACCTTTATTCCATAGTCAAGGCGTGCGTGCTTCGGCTGCGCAACGACATGGTTTGCGTGCACTACAAGCGAACTCCTGAGCTGTTCCTGAAGCTGTCGAACCTCGAGAAGCGCGTGAACTGGGAGGAAGCCGAGCGCATGTACGTGATACAGCGCACCGAGGAGATAGGCGTGGTCGCGACGCGCAAATTTTACAAGGATTTGCTCGCGCTTGGCGGCAAGGGCGGCGAGCTCGTGTTGGAAGCGTCGGAAAAGCTTGCGCTTGTCACCGTGGTTTATCCGCACGAGGGCACTAGGACCGTGGGCTTGTCGTGCCTGCTCGCGTCGCAATTCGAGGAGTTGGGCGTGAACATAGTGCTCCAGTTCGACTCGTTCTCGCACCTGTCCTTCCTGATCGCCGAGGAAGATGCGCCCGCGATATTCGAGAGGCTCAGCAGCCTGGTGCGCGAAGCCGTGGAAAAGGCGTAGCGCCTATTTTTTTCCCGCCAACATGAGCTGTGCAAGCAGCGCTTCCAGCTGTATCGTCTCGTCCGCGCCCTCGGTGAGGCGGAAGTCGTATTCGCCCACCTTGTCCACGAGCGCGACTTTCACCGAATCGGGAATATCCAGCCGGGTGACCTGCTGGTAGATTTGCGAGATTATGTCCTCGCCGCTCATGCCGTAGCGCGTCATCAGGTCTTGCAGCTCTTTTCGCGCCTTCATGAATTCGCCGCCGAGCGCGTGCCTGAGCATAGAGTCCACTTCTTTCGGCTTGGCGCGCGACGCCACCTTGTAGACTTCCTCTTCGGTTATTTTGCCGCCCAGCGCCGAGACGGCCTGCAGGCAGTTTATCGCCTTGCGCGCGTCCCCCTCGCTCACGTACAACAGCGCCTTTTCCGCCGAGTCGTCCAATTCCAGCTTCTCGCATTTCGCCACGTTCCCGACTATCTTGAGTATGTCCTCGTCGCGAAGCATGGAGAAGCGGAATACCGCGCAGCGGCTCTGGATGGGCTCGATGATTCGGCTGGAGTAATTGCAGCTGAGTATGAAGCGCGTGTTGTTCGAGTACTGCTCCATCGTGCGGCGCAGCGCCTGCTGGGCGTCCTGCGTCAATGCGTCCGCCTCGTCAAGGAAGACTATCTTGAACGAGACGCCCGCGAAAGGCATTGTGCGCGCGAAGTCCTTGATTGAGGTTACGTTCGCCTTCACCTGCTGGCTCTTTGCGCGCATCACGTCGATTCCCCGCTCGTCCGACGCGTTCAACTCGAGGAAGCTCTGCCTCATGTCCTCGCCGTACAGCTCGCGGGCCAGCGCGAGGGCCGCACAAGTTTTCCCTATTCCCGCGCGCCCGGTGAACAAAAGGTGCGGGAGGTTCTTGCTTTTGGCGTAGGACTCGAGGCGTTTGGTGACTTCTTCGTGCCCCACTATTTCCTTTAGCGTCTTGGGCCTGTACTTTTCAATCCACGGCTCGAACAAAATCAACCCACCTAACCAGAATACGCGCGCACGCTTTATAATTCGTCGCGTGTAACCGTCATTATGGTCGTAATCTCGCTCGGCGGCTCGCTGCTGTACGACGATAAGGGCGCGGTCAACCGCGGGTACCTCAAACGAATCGCGCCCCTTTTGAAAGGCAGCGCAATTGTGGTCGGCGGGGGTTCGCTCGCCCGGCGTTACGCCGAACGGGCGCGCGCCAAGACTCACAGCGAGTTCTGGGCGGACCGCGCGGCAATCAAGGCGACGCGCGAGAACGCGCGCCTCGTCGCGCGCGCCTGCGGGGGCAAATACTGCAAGGCCTTCGACGCGGCGCTCGCGGTTTGGAGGCGCGGCGGCACGCCCGTGATGGGCGGGATGATTGAAGGCTTGACAACGGACGCGGACGCCGTGCTTCTCGCGGAATGCCTCGGAGAAAAAAGGCTGGTGAACGCGAGCAAGGTCGCTGGAATCTACGACCGCGACCCCTCGAAAAAAGGCGCGAAAATGTTCAAGAAAATGACGCATGCGCAACTGGCCGCGTTTGCCGCAAGGTTCGATGAACGCAAGGCGCGCACGAATTTCCCATTCGACCTGGTCGCCTGCAAGCTGGCGGCGCGCTCGAAAATCCGGGTCGACTTCGTGGACGGGCGAAACCCGTCCCGCCTGCGTTCGGTGCTCGCGGGGCGCGCTGCCGGCGGCACCGTGGTCGAATATTAAGCGGTTTCGCCCGAATCTTGTCATGTTTGCCCTTCCCGACTCGGGTTACACGCTCTGCCTATTGGCATGCCTGGCGTTCGCGGTTTGGGATTTGCTCCCGTTGGGCAACGTGCTGCTAATGCTGTTGGTAGCCGCGCCCCTGTTAAACTGGTTCGGCGTATTCAGCTAGGCGTACTAGCGCACGATGCGGGGCTTTTGCGGCGCCTTTGCCTGCGGCTGTTGCGCCTGTTTCGCGGGCTGTTCGAACACGAACGTGGCTATTGCGGCTATTATGTTGGTCGCGAGTATCGCCAGGAACGCGGTTTCGACCAAACCGGGTATGGATTTCCCTTGGCTTGCGGGCAGGAACGCCAGCACCGCCGCGGCAAGCCCGCGCGGGGCGAACCACATGAGGTACCGCGACTGGTCCTTGAGCGCGGCGTTCACGCGCGTTAGCGCGTAGACCGCGATTGCGCGGCCCGCGTAAAGCGCGACGAGCACCGCAGCCGTAACGAGGATTGCCAGTTCGTTGAAGGTCTTGAAGTCGAAGAGCAGCCCCAGGTAGACGAAGAAGAAAGTGTTCACGAAGAACACGACCGCGGTTTGGACGTCCTTCATGGGGGTAGCTATCGCGTAGTCGCCCTGCCACTTGAAGGCCTCGGCGAGGCGTTGCCCGTTGCCGAGCGCCAGGCCGAAGACCAGCACCGCGATGGCGCCGTTGCCTCCCGCGGCTTCGGCGAACGCGTAGAGTATGAACGCGAGCGCGAGCGTGACCACGTAAGCCAGCGGCTTGTTCTTCTGGAACGTGCGCAGGACCTTCATCCAGAACACGCCGGCTATCACGCCTATGACTATGGCCGTGGTGAACGCGCTTGCCAGGTTCTTGCCCGCCTGCGCCAAATCCGGCGACCCGCTGCTGCCCATGACGCCCAGCACGATGAACGCGAACACGATGCAGAACACGTCGTTGATTACGGACTCGAGGCTCACCAGCGTGCGCGCCGCCGCGCTGGCGGAGAGCTTGGATATTATCGGGAGCACGACGTTCGAGCTGTAGCCGCCGAGTATCACGCCCGTGAACAGCGCGTACAGGAGCTGCCACCCGAAAACGTAATGCAGCGCCGCGGTTGCCGCCAAGGCCGAAAGGGCGAACGAGGCGACGGCGAACCCGCCCGCCTCGGGCAGGCGCGTTATGACTTCAGTCAGGCTGAGCTTGAAACCCGCCTCGAGGAGCACGACTATCAGCGCGAGGGTGCCGACGAAGGTGGCCCACTCTACGAACGGGACCACGTTGATGGTTCCCGTGAGCGGCCCGAGCACCAGGCCCAGGAAGAGGAGTATGAGCGTGTCCGGCACTTTCGTCTTGCTGAACAGCACCGAGCCGAGGAAGCCCACCAGAATTATGATGCCCAGCAAGAGGAATTCTTGAATCATGAATTCTTTTCCACCCCCCTATTTTAAACCGTTTTGCGTGCCTCGCCGCGCGCCAAAACCCGCTGCAGCAGCGGCGGCGTCAACAGCGTGGTCAGGAAAGCCATGGACGCTATCGCGGTGTATTCCGCCTGGCCGAGCACGCCCGCGGTCAGCCCGTAAAGGCCTATGATCAGCGCGATTTCGCCGCGGGGCGTCATGCCTACGCCGACCGCCAGCGCGTCCCTGCCCTTCAGCCCCGTGAGCACGCCGCCCAGCCAGCAGGGCAGGAGTTTCGTGGCGACCGCGAGCAGGGTTATCGCGGCGATTGCCGCAGCGCCCGCCCAAAGCGAGCCCAAGTCCACGAGCATGCCGAGCGTGATGAAGAACACCGGGACGAACAGCGCCTCGAGCGGGTAAAACAGCGCGAAGAGCCGCGAGGTGAGCCGAGAATAGTTGAGCGTGATGCCCGCGACGAAAGCGCCCACGATTGCGGAGAGCCCGATGAACTCCGCTACGTAAGCGTAGGCGAGGACGTACGCCAGGATGCCGAGGAAAACGCTTTTCGGCATTTCGTCGCCCTCCTTGAGCGAGGGGTCGAAATACCTGCGCACCACGTACTCGCCGAGCTTTATGCCGCCCGCCACGAATATCGCCGCGGTCGCGAGCACGTAGGCGAACGGCGCGAGCGCGGCCGCGTCGAGCGCCGACGGGAAGTTTTTCACGAGCGACAGCACGAGCAGCCCCAGGATGTCGTCGATTACCGCCGCGCCGAGAATCACTTTGGCGAATTCCCTCTCCAGCACCCCGAATTCCTGCAGCACGGCAACGGTCACGCCTACGCTGGTGGCGGTCAGCGCCGCGCCCAGGAAGAGGGCGTAAGCGAAGGAGCCGCCGGCCCAGGTCGCGTAAAGGTAGCCCGCGGCGAACGGGACGACTATTCCGAGCAGCGCGACGGCGAAGTTGCGGCCGTTGAAAATCTGCTTGACTTCCGAGTGCAGGCCTATCTTGAACAGGAGGATTATCGCGCCCAGCTGCGCGAACACCTGCACCACGCCCTCGGTAGCAATCAGGTGCGGGACCTCGGTTGGAAGGAACGGCAGCAAAGCCGCGAGGAGAGGGTAGGCGAGCTCGAGCGCGCTGGGGCTCATCGCGATGCCCGCGAGCAACAGCACCATCACGGTGGGCTGGCGCAGGTAGACCACGAGCAGTTCCGCGAGGACCGCGAGCAGCAGCAGGAACGAGAGCTCGAACCAGATGTGCTTTTCCTCTGCAACGGGCGTGAAAAGGCTGGCGCGCAGCACGGAGAAGAACAGGAGCGCGCCGAGCACCAGGAGCAGGACGCCGGCGTAGCGCGACGCCGCGCCCTTCAGCTTCCGTTTCACGCCTTCCAATTTTCCCATTCAACCGCCGTTTGCCTGCATCGCGAACATGACGAAAACGTATATTATATACAAGCCCAGCATGGCCGCGCCCTCCATTTTTTCCAATTTGCCGCTGCGCACGAACACGAACAGTATTACGTTGGCGAGCACCGAGAACGCCGCCAGGTCCATGAAAGTCAGGAAGTCCGCGCGCAGGGGGCGGATGATTGCCGCCGCGCCGAGCACGAGCGTTAAGTTTACAACGCAGCTGCCCACGAGGTTGCCGATCGCCAGCCCCGTGTTGCGCCTGCGTATCGCCGCGAGGCTCACGCTGATTTCGGGCAGCGTGGTGCCCAGCGCGAGTACTACCCCGCCCACGAACGCGGCGGAAACCCCCAGCGCCTTCGAAAGGTCCAGCGCCGAGTTCACGGCGTAATTCGAGCTGTAAACCACCGCGGCAACGCTCGCGCAGAAGAACGCGAACGCGACGACTGCCTGCATGTTGGACGGCCGCGACTGGCCGATTGCCAGGTTGCCTTCCTCCTTGCGCCACATCATCATGGCGTACAGGACGAACACGGCAAGCAGCACGAAGCCCAAAAAGTTTCCCATCTCCAAAAACATGAGGAAGGGCAACAGCGACGCAACGAGCAGGGATTTCGTCAAGTCCGAATACTCGCCTTTCTTCAGGTAAATTCCCGCGGTCAGCGCCACTAATCCGGTTCCCAAACAAACGTCGCTAATGTTCGCGCCGAGGACGTTGCCTATGCCCAGGCTTACCGTTCCCTTGAGCGCGGACTGGATTGAAACCATGAGTTCGGGCAGGCTCGTCGCGACGGAAATTAGCAGGAAGCCGATTGCCGCGTCGCTCACGCGGAAAAAGCGCGCCAGCTTGACCGCCTGCGTGATGACCCACTGCGACGAGAGCACCAGGGCCGCCAGCGAGACGGAGAGCACGAGCAGCGAGTCAAGCATGTTGCGTTTCTTTACGGGCGCACCAATTTAAATTGTGCCTTCGCGTAAGCAAACGCATGATACCCGTCGTGACAACGCAGGAAGTGCCGGGCCGCAGGAACGCGGCGTTCAAGGGGCTGGTTTGGGCGTCCAAAAAGGTCTCCGTGAGCCTAATCGCGAACGCGCAGAACGTGTTGAGCGAGGCGAAGGCGAAAATCGCGGCCGAGCTCGCCAGCCAGGCGGAACGCGTCGGCGCGGACGCGGTCGTCGCCGCGCGCATAGAAATCGTGGCCCGCAACGCCAGCGACTTTTACGCGTACGCCTACGGCACCGCGGTCAAAACCAAAAAGTGAACGCTCACTCTTCCGCGGCGCCGTGCCCCGGCAGCAACAGCGAGTAGTCCAGCGACTCCAGCAGCTTCAGGCTCGCTTCCAGTGCTTCCCGGTTTCCGCAAGGCAAGTCGGTGCGTCCGACCCCGCCTTCCGCGAAAAGCGTGTCCCCGCTGAACAGCCACTTGTTCTTTTCCTCGAAAAAGCACACGCTTCCCGGCGTGTGGCCCGGCGTTTCGATTACTTTGAAAGAGAAGTCGCCCCACTCGAAGCTCCGCGGCAATTTTTCCAGTTGCGGCGTAGGCAACCCGCCGAACATCGAGTTGAGTTCGCCGAAGCAGTTTATGTCCGCCTCGTGCAAAAAGAGCTTTTCGCGTGCCGCGGCAAGCCAGTGGTCCGCGTGCCCGTGAGTAAGCAGTATTTTCGGGCTGTCGCTGGCGTTCTCCCTGAACGCGGCTTCATCCGTTCCCGCATCGATGCACAGCGTGCCCTCGGGAGAGCCGAAAAAGTAGGCGTTCGAGGAATAGCCGTTGCCTAGAATAACGCGCGCGTTTTCCCCGAGTTTCATGCCCGCTTGTACTTGGTGCGGACCGGGAGCTTGCCCCAACAGTCCTTGCAGATTATCGCGCGCTTGGTCTTGGACGCGCGCTTGCTGGACTTGACGCACTTCATGCAGCACTTTCGC
>PFPF01000036.1:0-14120 GCA_002792915.1 Candidatus Micrarchaeota archaeon CG_4_10_14_0_2_um_filter_60_11
CAAGGCGTCCGTAGAGGGCCCGAAATGAGGCTTGTCCTGAGCGTTTCGTTCGTCCTGCTTTTGCTCGTCCTGCTCGTCGAGGACTTCCGCTACTGGCTGGTGCTCGCGCTTTCGGGCTTGGATGTAATCGTCCTGTTTGCGCTGCTGCTGCTGGCAATGCGGCTCAAGTGATTCACTACCGCCCTTTTTTATATCGCTTTTTCTTACATTAGTCCGTGAAGCGGTTACTCTTCCTCTGCCTGATAATTTTGGCTTCGCTGGCGTGCGCCGAGTCCGTGCTGCGGAACGAGACGCAGGTTTACACGCGCACTTACACGCCCGTCCTGTGCGTGCAGCAGGACGCCAATTTTACCGTGTGGCGCGAGCTCGCGGTGTACAATACGACCAGGATATCCGGCGGAATCGCGCGCAACGTTTACTACAGCACGATTACGGTTTACCTGCGCAACGACGGCTCGGCGCCGTTCCAGAACTTTTTCCTGAAAGAGCACCTGCCCGACGCCGTGGCGTCTACGCCCGGCGAGTTGTTCAACTTCACCAAGGCGCCCGACTCGTTCGAGCAAGGCAGCGTGGTAGTATCATGGCTTTTCGAGAACATAGAGCCGGGCGAGACCAAGTCGGTTTCGTACACGGTTGAAAAGAAGCTTGACGAGCGCGTGCTCGAAGATTACGAGTCGCCCCAAGTCGTTGCCGCGGGAACGAACATGCCCGAAGGCGGTGCGCAAGGCGACCAAACGCGGTCCGGGACGGACTACACGCCGATAGTCCTCGTGGTGCTCCTCGGATTGGTGGGCGGCGCGGTCTACTATTTCGCAAGCAGGCAGCAGGCCGTTTGAATTTTTGTTCGCGGCCCGCGGTTTCGCCTTGTTTGCCCCGCTTTTACCACTTGTAGATTTTTTCGAGCGCACGCGCCAGCAATACGCGCAGCAGCACCGCTTCGTCGTCGCTCAATGCGAGCTGCACCGCGTCGACGGCTCCGGCCGCGGACTGGGTGGACGCCTTGAAGTAGTACCCGAAGCCGGCGCCCTTCTGGACGCTGAGCGCCGAATTCTTCACGCTTGAATCCGTCGCGAGCTTGGACTTCGTCGGGTCGTGGAACAAGTCCGCCTTCTCCGTTTTCCCCTCGAGGACCGCGAGTATCTTCGCGATGTCCGCCACGCCCAGCTTGAGCACGATTTTGCTGCCCCAGTCGAACTTCTGCTCGCCCGCCTGCTTTGCCGCGTCGAGGAACACGCACTCGCGCGCCGCGTTCAGGTCGAACTGCATCGCCGCGCCCGTTCCCCGCTTGTTGGGCTTGTAAAACGACAGCTTCTTGGCGTACTCTGTTCCGACGGAATCCATGTCTAAATGCCTCCACTGTTTGAATTTTTAGGGTAAAAAATCACGCGACTCCCGCCTTCATCCAGTTCCGAGCCGAGGCTTTTGGCGGCGCGCCGCAAGTCGGGGAGCAGGTTGTTGGGCAGCATGCCGTTCTTTTCGGCGGAGAACGATTCGAACAATTTCCTGGGAACCACCAGAGGCAGCCCCTCTTTTTCCGCGAGCCGCAGGGCTGCGCAGAGCGCACGGTAACGCCATCCCGCGTAACGCGTCGCCAGGCTGCGGGGCAGCGCTGTTCCCTTGTATTTTTTTCGCACAGGGTTGGATGCATACTGCGCCTGCGCGAACGACAGCACAAGAAAAGGCCGCTCCGCGTTCAGGTAGGCCACGCCAACCGCGCCTACCCCGCCGGGGTTCGCGTCGGCAGGCCCGCCCCGCGCCACGCTTTTTACCGCTGCCACGAACGCTTTGAAGTGTTCCGGCCGCGGGTAAACAACTATTTGAGTGTACGCCATTTGATTGGGTTCTGCCGACTTGTTCAGCGGCGAATGAATCACGAGCATTTTTCTGTCCTTGACAACATGGTAGCCACCCACGTCGTGCCTCCCGTCGGGCAGTTTCCAGGCGGAGCAGGCTGCCCAAAATCTGGGTGTGAACCTCTTTTCGGGCAGTTCAGCCAGTTCGGTTTCTTCCATCGCTTTGTTTTCGGGGGCAAGCGTTTTTAAGTCCTATCCCCCCAGTATTGAGTGGTGCTTTTCTAATGAAAGCGATTATTTTGGATTACCGCAGGGGTCGCCACGGGCAGACGCCGAACCAGGCCATAATAGAGTTCGAGGGAGCCGACTCGGTCGAGAAGGCGAAGAAGCTGGAAGGCACGGCGGTCATGTGGGAGAGCAGCGGCGGCAAGCGCATCAACGGAAAGGTTACCGCGCCCCACGGCCGCAAGGGCCGCGTGCGCGCATTGTTCGAAAAGGGGTTGCCGGGTCAGGCAATCGGTTCGCCGGTCGCAGTGAAATGATTCGCGAAGGCGGCGTGCGGTTGCGCACGCAACGCTCTTTCTACAACCCCGCAATGTCGTTCAACCGCTCGCTGTCCACGCTTGCGGTCAAAGCCCTCGCGCCCGAGCGCGTGCTCGACGGTTTCTGCGCGTCCGGCGCCCGCGGTCTGCGCTACGCCGCCGAAGGCGGAGCGGGCGGGCTGGTTTTCCTCGACTTGAGCTCCGCCGCCTTGTCCGCCGCCAAGGCCAACGCGCGCCTGAACAAAACAAAAGCCGAGTTCGTGCGCGACGACTTCAACCATTATTGCCATTCCGGCCGCAGGTTCGACTTCGTGGAAGCCGACCCGTTCGGCTCGCCCGCGCCCTTCATTGCCGCCGCGCTGGACGCGTTCGAAAAGAAGGGCGCGCTTTCGGTTACCGCCACCGACTTGGCCAACCTGTGCGCTTCCACGCGGCAGCGTACCGCGGTCTGCGTCCGCCAGTACCAGGCCGTGCCGATGCGCTGCGATTTCACGCACGAGGTCGCGCTGCGCCTTTTGCTGGGAAAGGTTTGCAGGGAAGCGGCGGCGCGCGATTACGCAATGAAGCCGCTGCTTTGCTGGTACGAGCGGCATTACGCCAAGGCGATAGTTTCCCTTGGGCGGAGCGCGGCCGGCGCGGACGCGTCGCTAAAGATGCAAGGCTTCGTTTCGTTCAACCCGAAGACCCTCGACCGGCGTGCGGGCGCGGTAAAGGGCTGGCGCGTTGCCGGGCCGTTGTGGCTTGGCGACTGCTGCGATTCGGCGTTCGTCAAGCAGCTTGAAACGCTGGCGGTTGAAGCGCGGGAGAAAAAGTTTTTGGGGTTGCTTGCCGGGGAAATCGGCTTGCCGCCGTTTTACTGGGACGTGCACGCGTTGAGCGAGCATTGGCGCATCGGCTCGCCGCGCACCGAAGCCGTAATCGAGGGGCTGCGGAAGCGGGGCTTCCGCGCGGTCGGGACGCACTATGCGGGCACGGGCGTCAAGACGGACGCGCCGCTCGCGAAAATCAAAGGGGTATTCAAGTGGGCGTTGAAACGGAAGTGAAGTTCGCGATGCGGAGCGCGGCGTTCGCTAGGCGCCTGCTGAAAAAAGCCGGCGCGCGCAGGCTTGGGAAAGTGAGCGAGCACAACGAGTGCTTCGACCTGCCGGGCGGCGTTTTGAAGAAGCGCAAGATGCTTTTGCGCCTGCGCAGGGACGGCCGCGTGCGCGTAACGCTCAAGCTCAAGCCGGGAAGCGACCGCCGCTTCAAGGTGCGCACCGAAATAGAATTCGAGGCGTCGGATTTCGCCGAGGCGCGCCGCTTTTTCGAGGCGCTCGGCTTCCGCAAGTGGTACGTTTACGAAAAGAAGCGCGAGTCGTGGCTGCTCGCGGGCTGCCGCGTCGAGGTGGACGAGCTGTACTTCGGGGCATTCATCGAACTCGAGGGCTCGAAGGCAGCGATTCGCAAGGCGTGCGCGCGTTTGGGCTTGAAGTTAAGCGAAGGCTTGACCTACTCTTATTTTTCGCTCGAGCGCAAGTCTAAATGCTGACCTTCAAGTCCAGCGCCTTCTTCAGCTCGCGGTAGCGGTTGCGGATGGTCACCTCGGTGACGCCAGCCACGTCCGCGACTTCCTTTTGCGTGCGGCGCTCGCCAGTCAGCACGGATGCGATGTACACCGCCGCGGCGGCAACGCCCATGGGGCCGCGCCCCGAAATGAGGCCCTTTGCGATGGCTTCTTCGAGTATTTCGCGCGCCTTTTTCTGCGTCGCCCCGCCCAGCTTGAGCTCGGTGACGAAGCGCGTGATGTAGAATTGCGGGTTGGTCAGCGGCACGTGCAGCTTGAGTTCCTGCGCGATGAGGCGGTAGGTGCGCCCGATTTCCTTCTTCGGGATTTCGGCTTCGCGCGAAATCTCGTCAAGCGTGCGGGGTATCCCCGCCTGGCGGCAGACCGCGTAAATCACCGCCGAAACGACGGTTTCGATTTGCCTTCCGCGAATCAGGCCCTTTTCCACGCACTTGCGGTAAAGCAGCGCCGAAGACTCGCGGATGCTCTCGTTCAAACCGAGGTGCGACGCCACGCGGTTGAGCTCCGTGAGCGCGATTGCCAGGTTGCGCTCTATGCTGTTCGAGATGGACGCGCGCTTGTGCCACTTGCGCATGCGGTACCATTGCGCCTGCTGGCTGGGCGCGATTTTGCCGCCGGAAGTGTCGCGGTTGTACTGGTCGATTTCCGTGACGAGCCCGCGGTTAGGGTTCATGTACTTGAGGGGTGCGCCCGTGCGCGTGCGGGAAGCGCGCTGTTCCGCGTCGAAAGCGCGCCATTCGGGGCCCTCCTGCAGCACGTTCTCCTCGACGACGAGCCCGCAGTCCTGGCACACGACTTCGCCGCGTTCCGAGTTGTGCCGCAGGTTTTTTCCGCTGCACTCCGGGCACGCGTAGCCGCGTTTTTCCTTTTTTGCGGGGCGTTGTTTTGCAGCAGTCGACTTTACGGTTTTTTTAATTGCCATTTTTTTTCAATCCCTCGAATCCAGAATTTTTCCCGATGGAACTTCGCGGCTCGGCCGCGCCAGGTACAGCGGCGCGTCCACGGACGCTATCGTGTCCACGACGACCGCGACGCGTTCGCCCTTGAGGAACAGGGGCCTCCTGTCCCTTATCGCCTCGGCTTTCCCCTCGGGCTCCAAGAGCAGGCTGCCGTCAGCTGTCGTCTTCAAAACTTTGAAACGCATTTTTCAGGCCACCTTAAGCGAAGAGTAGAAAAATACCGCTGACGAGCCTTTTTAAGCTTTTCCTTCTGGCACCTTTTTTTGGACACTGGGCGGATGCGCCGGCGCGATTAGTTGCGTTTTTTAAGCGGCATTTTGTAATGGGTGGCGGAGAGGTGAGCCTATTGGAAGTTTGGAGTTTGCTCGTGTCGAGGCTTTCGGACGCGTTCGCGCGCGTTACCGAGAATTTCCTAGTCGGACTGGCCGACGTGCTGGTAGTGCTGCTTTTCGTGATACTCGGCTGGATAGTCGGGAAGATTTTCGCCGCGGTAGTCGGCCGCTTCCTTGAGCGCGTCGGCTTGGAGAAGTCGCTGCGCAAGCGCGGCATCGACGACGCGCTGTTCGGTTTCACGCTCACGGGCGTAATCGAGAAGTTCGTCAAGCTGCTGACGTACGCCGCCTTTCTGGGCATTGCCGCCGAAGTGGTCAACCTGACCTTCCTGGGCGACCTGGTGTACTGGTTCGTGGGCTACGCGCCCCTGTTAGTGCAGGGCGCGACCGTGCTCGTGCTCGCCTTGCTGGCGGTGGAATACATCTCGGCTCACCTCAAGAAATCCGGGATGCCGTTCAAGCGCCTCGCGTCCGCGATGCTCAAGGTCTTCGTGGGCTACACCGCGATAGTCATCGCGACGCCGCTGGTCCTCCCGAACGCGGACGTGGGCATACTGTACACCGCGTTTTCGCTGTTCGTCGCGGCCTTCGCGCTGGCGTTCGGCTTGGGCATGGCAATCGCCCTCGGCCTCGGCCTGAAGGATGCGGTCGCCATGGTCGCACGCAAGCGCATCTCGGACATTGAAGAATTAGTCTGATACCCGTTCGGGGCTTTTGCCCCCATTATTTTTTTAAACCCTTATTTTGCGCCCGTCGAAGCCGACCAGGAATTTTTTTGTTTCGTGCCGCTTTGCGAGTTCGCAATGCGGCGGCGCCGAGTGGATGGTGTGAACCGAGACGGCCTTTTTCGCGCGCAGCCCGCGCGCCAGCGCTTCAGCCTGCCTGAAGAAGAGGTGGTGCAGTCCCTTCACGCTGAAGTGCGCGTCGAAAGTTGCCTTGTCCTCTATTTTTCCCCACACGTCGAACGAGAATTTCCTGACGTCGCCCGAGGTTTCCGCGAAGCCGTCCACGACGAGCAGGTCCGCACCCTCGAATTCCGCCATCGTCCTAGCGGGCAGGGGGAGCCGCGTGTCCGAGGCGACGCAAACCTTTTTTTCGCCTTCGCGTATCGCTAGGCCCGTGCAGGGATAGTTGTGGTTCAGCCTTACGGGCGTTATCTCGAAGCCCGCCGCGCGGAGCGGTTCGTACGGCTTGACGGTTTTGAAGTCGACGAATTCGCGGCGCAGGTGCCCGAACTGTTCTTTCGCAAGGCGGATGCAGTGGCTGCCGCCGTAAACCTGCAGTTTTCCCGCCTTTTTGAGCCCCCTGAACTCGCCGACTCCCGAAAAGTGGTCGTAGTGCGCGTGCGTCAGGTAAACCGCGTCAAAATCGCGCATTGAGAAGTGATTGTCCAGCATCTGCTGCCGCAAGTCCGGGCCGGCGTCAACGAGGAGCGTCCCCTTTTTTCCCTGCACGAGCAGCCCGAACCGCGTGCGCTGAACGCCTTTTTTCGCGGCTTCGCGGCAGGTGCGGCAGCCGCAGCCCGGCTTGGGCGTGCCGTAAGTGCAGCCGCTGCCGAGTATCGTCACAATCAAACCCATTCACCCAGCGGGACTTGCGTGAACTTGAGGCGCTTCGCGGTCGCCCACGAGTGCCTCACGTACTTGTGCAGTTTCGGGTCCCGGATGTGCTCCTTGAGATAGGCTATGGTGACCTCGTCGTGGCTGTAGCCCGAGCCGAAGTCGAATCCGACCTCGCGCTTTATTTCCGCGATGCGCTGTTCGCGCACTTCCTTCGCGACTATGGACGCCGCGCCCACCACGGTGTAATTGTAGTCCGCCTTGTTCTCGGAGACTATCTTCGTCGCCCCCTTGAAGTAGCGTTTCACGCGCGCCGCGAACTTGGCGGGAACCGGGTCCGGCGAATCCAGTATGACGCGGCTGAGCTTCGCGTGGTCGATTTTGGTCAGCGCTTCCCCCGCGGCCTTGGCTTCCAACTCGTTCAGCGAGCGGCCTTTTTGCATCCATTCCGTTATCTCTTCCGCGCTCAGCTCGACCACGACCGCTTCGCCCTCCCCGAGGAGCATCTTGTGCAATCCCCCGCGCTTGCTCGGCAGCACCAGCTTCGAGTCCTTCACGCCCTTGAGCTTGAGCGCGTCCAACTTGTCTTCGTCCACCGCGTAGGCGCACAGCACGAGCGGCCCGATAACGCAGCCCCGCCCCGCCTCGTCAACTCCTGCGACCTTCATAAGCACCGAAAGCCTGACGGCACTCAAAATTATAATGCCCTGCCTAACGCCAAAAACGAATAGAAAAACAAAAAGAATTAGTGGGGCCACGGGGATTCAGAACGCCCAACCCAAGGGGGACGCGTCCCCCTTAGTTTGGTCGGATGCCCAAACCCCCTCCTAATGCATATTTAAAATGGGGCCACGGGGATTCGAACCCCGATCCGCAGGTTTCTTCAAAGTCATCGCCCTGAAGGGCTCATAGCTCCAATCACGGAGTTACTGGAGCCTGCTGTTCTGCCAAGTTATACCATGGCCCCGAACCGATGCACTATAATTAAAGCGCCCCAAAGTTTTAAACTTGAGGTTTACCAGTGGAAAAACAAGGGTTTAAATACTTGTTACGGTGAAGTAGTAACAACAGTGGAGGCCTTTCTATGGTTAATTCGAAAATAGCGCTCTTTAGCGTCTTGTTGCTGTCGCTTTTCGTTTCCGCGGCCGGTTGGGCAAGCTGCACGCCCGGCGCTCGCGGCGGAGCGGGCGACCAGTACTGTGGAAGCTTCAGCCACGCCTGCATAGAGCAGAGCGCGGGCGAATTCGGCATTTACGCCTGCAGCGTTAACGACGTGTTCCACCTCTGCAATACCGCCTGTTCGGCCGGCGCGGTAAACTACGGGCAATGCGTCTGTGTCCACAACGATGACGGCACTTGTACTGCCCCCTCCCAATGCTATGCTTCGTCCCACTCGCGCGTGGGCGGCTCCTGTTCGATCAACGGCCAGGCGGGTGAAACCTGGACTTGCCAGTGCCCGTCGTGCAGCAACACTTTGACTTACTGCAAGGAAGTCGGTTCGCCTGTCGAGCCTTCTGCTGAGCCCACTATCGCTCCGCCGAGCGGTGGAGGCGGCGGTGGCGGCGGCTGGTGGACTTTCCCGCCTTACTGTTCGCTCACCGCGTACCCGCAGTACGTTTACGCGGGCTCGTCCAGCGAAATCACGGTTACCTATTACAACCTGTTCTACCCGCCTTGGGCGGTCTTCGTTGACTGCGGCAACGGCTATTCTTCGTACGCCTTCGGCTGTTACGGCACCACGGGCTTCTGTTATGCAACTTGTTCGTACCCCCAGCAGGGAACTTTTTACGTCAACGCTTACGCGGGCGGTAATTTCTGCTACCCGACGGTAGTCCACGCAATCGGCGGCGGCAGCGGTCCGCAGCCCACTATCCAGCCCACGGCAACGCCCCAGCCCACGGTTTACCCGTCGGCGTGCAGCGTTTACACCAACCCGTCCGTAATCGAAGGTTCGGGCGCCTCTACTGTTACCGTATCTTACACCAACTTCGCGACTTCGCCTTCGTCCGCCACCATAATTTGCGGCAACGGCGCAAGCACCGCGGCGCAATGCATCGGCACGGCGACGCAGGGCAGCTGCATCGCGAACTGCGACTACGCCGTTCCCGCCTCTTATCCCGCTTACTACCGCGTCGACGGCCTGGTGAACGGCCTGCAATGCACGCCGTCCGGCGTTACGCTCGTGCAGGGCACGCAGCCGTCGCCGCAGCCCAGGGTCTGCGACTTGACCGCCTACGTTTATGATGCGGTTACCAACGACCCGATTTCAACCGCCACGGTCACGATTAACGGCGAAGTCCAGCTTACCGACGCTAACGGCGAGACCGTCTTCGAGAACATGGCTGAAGGCGACTACAACGCGCGCGCGTCCAAAATCGGCTACCAGTCCGCGGAAGTGACCGCGCACCCGTGCGACGAGACGCGCGTTGAAATCCCGCTCTCGCCTTTCCTTGACAAGTCGTGCGAAGTGACGGTCAACCCGTCCACCGTGCGCGCGGGCTCGTCCACGATAGTCGGCGTACTTTACGATGGATTCAACCCGCTGCCCCAGACCACGACCGTGGACTGCGGCAACGGCGCGACCGCAATCGCGCGCTGCACGGGCAGCGGCGCCAGCGGCGTCTGCACCGCCTCGTGCGGCTACGGAGTCGAACAGGCGTACCCCGTCTTCTACACGGTTCGCTCGGCAATCACGGGCACGGTCTGCAAGACCGCGCAGGTCAAGGTTGTCGCCGCTCTGCCGGACACCGGCTCGCTGCTCGCCAAGGTTACGGACTGCGATTCGGGAGAGGCGCTGCAAGGCTCGCGCGTTGACTTGTCCGGAACGATTCCGGGAGACGTTCCCACCACTTACTACGCCGACCAGATGGGCGAGGCGCTCATCGGCGGCTTGGCCGGCGGCAGCTACCAGCTGGCGGCGTCGCACGACGGCTATTCGCCCGCGACCGCATCCGGTTTCGTAACCGTCGGCAGGACCACGACGGTCCCGATTTGCCTGAGGGACAGCGCGCACGAGTGCGACTTCGGCGTTGAAGTTATCAAGGCGCCCACCTGCCCTTACAACACGGAAGTGCAGCCTTACCAGCTGCGCATAACCAACAACTTGAACGTAAGCCAGGACATTTTCCTGACTTACTCGAGCGACCACCTGCAGGGCCCCGGCGTGGTGCACCTTGAGGCGCACGGCTCGACTATCGTTGACTTGTATTCGTACATAACTCCGGACTTCGCGGGAGGCAACTTCGTGATGGTCACCCTCACGGGTGCGGACCCCGATTGCACCAAGAACCTGCAGCTCCCCGCGTGCATGAGCGGCGGGCTCGAGTTGCAGGCGCTTGAAAACGCGAAGACTTCCTATTCGGGCCAGCAGGTGTGCTACGCGCTGCTCGTCCGCAACCGCGGAACCGCGAAAGCGGCTGTCACGATGGGCGTCACGCCTTACAACACGAGCGGTTCGGGTTGGGAATACGCATTCACGCCTTCCGCTTTCATGATTGACTCGCAGGAAACCAAGAACGTGGAATTCTGCGCCCGCGTGCCCGGCGGAGTGAGCGGGGCGTTCTCGTTCATGCTGCAGGCGGAGAGCCCGATTAACGACGCCAGCGCGGCGGTCACCCTGAACGTGCCCGGTTCCGCGGACTGGAACACGGACTGGAGCGGCTGCAAGACAATTGACGCCTCCAGCAACGTTGGCCTGGCTTCCATAACGATTAACAACAACGCGGTCAGCGGCAACTACCGCACGAGCATCGGCGACAACAACCTCAGCCTGTCGACGCAGGAGAACGTTTACAACTTCGCGAAGGGCGAGTCCCGCCAGCTGTGGTTCCGCTACGACGCGTTCGGATTGCCCGCAGGCAGCTATCACGCCGACTTCCGCCTGTTGAGCGCGGACGGCTCAGTAGCCTTCCAGCAGGACTTGTGCTTCCGCATCGCCGGCGACTACCAGGTTTACTCGCAGCTGATTCCCGCGACAATCGCGGTCAGCCGCGGCGCGGGCGCTTCCTCGTTCCTGAAAATAAAGAACTTGGGCCGCTCGTACGGCATCTTCGACATCGTGCTGCCCAGCGACGCGTTCAACAGCGTTTACGTTGCCCCCACCACCATCGGCTTGGAGCCGAACCAGGAGGAAAGCGTTGAGTTGCGCGTTACCCCGTCATACTCTACCGCGCTCGGCGCGTACACCATACCCGTGGAAGTCTGGGTGCGCGGCGAAGTGCATACGACTTATTCGGGCGGCAGCAACGCCAACGACGCCGAATTCGACTGCGGCAACGGCTACCAGCCTGCCCGCACCTGTTACGGCACCGACGGCAGTTGCACGGTTTCGTGCACTTACCCCAACACGGGCACATTCTACCCGACCGCCTCTATCGCGGGCTACGACTGCGATGATTGGGCTGCACAAGTGCAAGTGCGCGACACGAACGCGGACAACGCGTGCTACGTCGACGTGGACGACAACAACCTCCAGACCGGCGATTACACGAGCGTGCGCGTGCGCTACTACGGCTCGGCTATCTCGAGCCCGTCAGCAACCGTGAACTGCGGCAACGGCAACACGCAGACCTGCACGGGCAGCGGAACGAACTCCGCCTGCACCGTGTCCTGCTATTACCCGTCGCAAGGCGACTACTCGCCCAGCGCAACGCTCAGCACCGGCTCGAACACCTATTCGTGCAGCCAGGCGCGCGTTGTCGTTTCGTCCGTGAACGGCCGCTCGTGCGCGCTTTCGGCCTCGCCGAACAACGCGCTTGACGGCAACTCGGTCACGCTGACGCTCGCGTACTACGACATGCCGGAAGCTACGACCACGCTTAGCACGGACTACGACCACGAGTTCCTCGATTCCAACAACCTGCTCGTGAACGTCATTTCGTCCAGCGGCACGCAGTCGTACACGCCCGTCGTGTCCAGCGCGCTGCAGGTCATAGCGGCTTCGCCCCTCGAAATAACCGCGAGCGGCTGGTCGAGCGTGCCCGTAGTTGTCAAGAACAACAATTACTACTCGCTGACTTCCGTGATTTTGAGCGTCAGGGGACTGCCCGACGGCGTTTACATGCAGCCGCTCCAGCCCTTCGACTTGGCGCCCAACGCGGAGAAGACGGTGCAAATCTACTTCCAGGCCCAGGACGCGGTTCCCGGCACTTACGCGATAACCCTGCGCGCGGATTCCGCGAACATGGTTTCGCCTGACGCGAAGGTCGATCTGCGCGTCCGCTCGCCCGTTGAAGGGGAGCTGAACTTCGCGGTGCAGCAGTCGCCCGTCGTTTCCACGACGCTGGACGGCGCGCCCGCGCTGAAAATCCTCTTCGGCGTGACTAGCAACGAGGCAGGCGCGCAGTCCGTTACCGCGTCCGTCGAGCTGCCTTCGGGTTGGAATTACGTGCTCTCGCCCCAGCCGCCCATAATGCTGGCGCCCGGCCAGTCCACGCAAATCCAGCTGACCGTACTGCCCGGAACGGGTTACGACGCTTCCAACGACTACAACGCCACGCTCGTGCTCCGCTCTACCAGCGCCAAGCAGAAGCGCGTGGCAATCGACCTGAAGCCGCAGGAAAGCCTGCTTAGCCTCGGGTTCTTCACGCTCGCGCTTTCAAGCGAACTCGCGCTCGCAATACTCGCGGTGTTCGCGATAGCCGGCGGATACCTGCTTTACGAGGCGGACAGGAAGCTCAAAGAGGCTGAAGAATAGTTTTTTCACAGAGGTGCCGATGATGAAGTTCAACCCGCTGTTTGCCGTAATTTTCGCCGCCGCTATGCTGGCGCTGCCGTTCGCGTCGGCGTCAAGCCTCTCGTTCATCAGCCCCAGCCACCAGGACGGGTGCCAGTGCGACCCCCAGCAGTTCATGCTGAGCCTGAACGCCGACGCCGAACAAGGCGAAGTCTACACGCTGACGATAGCGACGCAAGGCGACACTTTCACCACTTTCGTTACGCCCTCGATTGACGCCGAGCCGCACTCGCAGAGCCCGGTAATCGCATTCATGACGCCGCACTGCGACGCGCTCCCCGGCGTGTACTGGTTCAAAGTCAGCGCAACCGGCTCCCGCGGCACAATGCTCACCGCGACAGGCTCATCGACCGTGGAGGAATGCCACTACCTGAAGCTCCAGTTCACGCCCGAACAGCAGGTCTGCGCGGGCGAACAGGCGCGCTTCGACATCACGCTCGAGAACGCCGGCATGTTCCCCGAGGCGGGCAGCGTCTTCACGGACCTGGACCCCCGGCTCTACTCGCTCGCCAATTCCTCGTTCGCGCTTTCACCCGGCCAGACCAAGCAGTACAACCTGTACGTAAACACCCCGAACTCGATGCCGCCCGGCAAGCTGCCTTTCCACGTCAACGCCTCCTCGTTTTACACTTACCGCGACACGTACGCGCTCCTCAACGTGCTAGACTGCTCGGGCCTCAAAATATCGGTGCCGCCCGCATGCATCAACGTCAACCCCGACGAGACGGTAACGCAACAGGCAACGCTCACGAACACGGGCATTGACGACACTTTCGACGTCACGCTCTTGTGCCCCGCTTTCGTTACTACCACCGTTTCTTCGGTAACCCTCGCGTCCGGCCAGTCCGCGACCGTTCCCCTAATAATCAGGGCGTCGCACTCGGACTTGAACAAGGATTACCTGTGCACCGTGCGCGCGGTTTCGCGCCGCTACGGCCGCGAGTTCACGAATTCGACTTCAATCTGCGTGCGCCAGCTCTACGGCGCGGAACTCAAGACGGACCTGGCGGGCGACGCCATAACCGTCTGCCAAGGCGACGCCGCCACAATCCCGATGCGCATCCGCAACACGGGAAAAGCTGCAACGTACTCGCTCTCGACGAGCCTCGGTTCGCTCTCGAAGTCCAGCGTTTCGCTCGCGGTGGGCGGCCAGGACTCGTTCAGCGTTTACGCGCCCGGCACGCTCGCGGTCGGCTCTTACACGGTGCAAGTCACCGCGTCCAACCAATATTACGCCGCGACCAAGAGCGCGCGCCTCACCGTGGAAAAATGCTTTGATTCCGCGCTCTCGATCTCTAACGGCCAGCTTGAAATGTGCCCCGGCGAAGCGTTCTCGACCACCGCCACCATTTACAACAAGGGCACCCGCGCCGACGACTTTGCCCTGACGCTGGCTTCGCCCGACTTCCTGCAGGCTTCGGTTTCGCCCGCGCAACTCTCGGTTTCCGCGCTTTCCAGCAAGGAGTTCCGCGTGAGCGTTGCCGCGCTTTACACCGCGCAGGACAACCAGCAGGCTTCCGTGCAGGTGACCGCCAAGGACGGCTCGACTTCGGCCGCCACAATCGGCGTGCGCATCCTGCCGCTCAACGTGTGCCACAACGTCGCGCTCACGCCCGACGGCCTGAAGGAAGTGGAAG
>PFPF01000036.1:14153-41979 GCA_002792915.1 Candidatus Micrarchaeota archaeon CG_4_10_14_0_2_um_filter_60_11
CGAACAAGGGGCGTTTCACGGAAGTTCTCGACTTGACGGTCGAAGGGCCCGAATGGGCTTTCGTCACTCCGCCCAAGGTTTCGCTTGCGCCCGGCGAGTCCAAGCACGCTTACGTGTTCTTCTCGCCGCCGTTCAACACCCGGCCCGGCGACTACACGATAACTTTCCACGGCTCGAACGACAAGGTTGCCGTGCAGGCAACGCTCACCGCGCGCGTTTACCCCGTGGGCGGATTGGGCCAACAAATCCCGAATTACACGACCACGGACTACGTGCTCGACTTCGCCGTGCCCACGAGCGCGCAATTCGAGGAGAACGCCTCCAAGCCGCTTTCCTTCACCGTGACGAACAAGGGCATCGCGCCTTTGACCGACGTGACGCTCTACTTCGAGAATGACGACCTGCGCGTGCTCAACGAGACCATCGAGCCGTTCACCCTGGAGCCGGGCGAGCAGCGCGCAGTGACCATCGAGGTCGAACCGGTGCGCTCAGCCGGCGTTTACCCGACGCTGTTCCGCGCGGTTGCCCGCGAAAAGTTCGTCGAACGCGCGGAGACGATTACCGTCAAGCCGCGCTCGTGGACGCTCAAGAAGCTCTACCAGGATTATTACGTTGAAGGCAACGTTTCGCGCACGGTTGCGCACCTTAACGTGACCAACACGGGTGCGTTCCAAATCGAGCTCTCGCCTTCCCTGTTCGGCACTTCCGAGAACTACTCGTTCGACCCGAGCCCCGTGCGCCTGCAACCCGGCGAGTCCCGCGACGTGAAGCTGTACACCAACGCGCCGACCGAATCCAACGCTACCGTTGCGCTGGTGACCAAGGGCGGCGACTACACGTATTACGACGCAGTCACGCTCCAGCCCGAACCGTTGGGAGCCACGGGCTTGTTCGCCAGTGCGGCCACTTTCGGCGCGCTGCTGCTCGCAATCCTGATTGCCGCGGGCGTGCTGTTCTACGTGACGCGCAAGCCGCGCGAAACAGAGGCGGCCGAATCCGCTAAGAAGCGCGGGGCCAAGGTTAAAAAACGCGGGCGCAATAAGCGGAGGTAGCAGACGACCATGAAGAACGGCAAGACCAAGGCAAAATCCGGGCTTTTCGCTTCCTACACCCACAACCTGTTCGAGTTCCTCCGCAACCTTTGATTTCAAACAACCTTTTTTTAACCCCAAGCCGTAAGCCTACTCATGAACCGAGTCCCTTCGGGCATCCCGGGCTTGGACGACTTGATTGAAGGCGGTTTTCCCGAGTCATCCAGCGTGCTGTTGAGCGGCGGCGCGGGCACCGGCAAGAGCATTTTTTGCATGCAGTACCTTTATTACGGGGCGAAAACGCTCAACGAGCCCGGCGTGTACATAACGCTGGAAGAGGGCCCGCACAACCTTTGGTGGAACACCCAGCGCTTCAAGTGGGACCTGCTGCCGCTCGAACAGAAGAACCTGCTGCGCATCTACAAGTTCGAGCCGGCGAAGGACAACCGCGACGACTTGGAGGAGCAGACCGCGCGCATAATCGAGAAGGCGAAGAGCATCAACGCCAAGCGCCTCGTAATAGACTCGATAACCGCGTTCTCGTTCTGGATGAACGACCCCGCAAAACTGCGCTATTCGGTCTATCTGCTGATAGAAGAGCTGCGAAAGCTCAAGTGCACGAGCATCCTGACCTGCGAGACGGACGGCGGAAAAAATTCCGTGAGCCGCTTCGGAGTGGAAGAATTCTTGAGCGACGGCGTGATACAGCTGCACTTCGTGCCCCCGCACCGCTCGATAATCGTGCGCAAAATGCGCGGCACGAACCACGACAAGCGCGTGCACCCCTGGGAAATAACCGAGCAGGGCGTCAGCGTGAACGCGCAGGAGGAAATCCTCTGGGAATCGCTTAAGGATTAGAGGATTTAGTGAACCGCACCACGCGGTCCAGCCGAAAAGTGCGTTCTTCCCCGCGCAATCCGCATTCTCCCGTAAAATAAGTCTTGCCATTTTCTTTCCAAACACGCACCACCTTGACGCCGCGTTCGGTGACCTCGCGGTTGTTCGGGGAGTAATAAACGAACGATATTTTGCGGCCCAAAAATGCCGCGCGCCTCACCCTGCCTTCCGCGCCACTTGCAAAAATTCCGAACAAGTCAAGCATCCGCGAGTTGCACTCCCAGCGCAGCCGACGCGCGCCCCTTGAGTTCGAAGCGTTTCTCGTGCAGCGCCTTCGCAATTCCTTCCGCCCTGTCCGCGGCGGCGTTCGCCTCTTTCACCGCCTTTTCCTCGAGCCTCCGCAACTCCCCGATTTCGTTTTCCAGCGCGCCTAAGGGCAAGGCATCCCGTTCGCGTTCTGCCGCCTGCCGCGTCAATTCAGCGTAGCTGCCCTTGATTTCAATCAGGCGGTTCAAGTCCACCGCCGCGATGGTGGACTCCTCGCCGGGCATTGTGCGAAGCGAGTTGAGCAGGACTTTAAGCGTTTCCTCCCCCCCGTCCTTGAGGAACGCTTCCACCGGGTCAACTGCGAACTCTTGCGCCAATTGCGCAATTGACTTGTCGGGCGAGAAGCGCGCCAGTTTTGCAAGCGAACGCTCAAGCGGAGCGAAGTCCGCGAAAAGCTTTTCCTTTTCCAGCCCCGCCACGCGCCTTGCCTCGTTGGCCTCCGCCTTCGCCTTCAACAGCCCGATGCTCGCCTCGCGCTTGGCCTTCAAGCCGCGGCAGTCGCGAGCCGCCGCCTCCGCCGCGGTTTTTTTCTCAACCGCCTCGCCGCGTTTCCTTTCCGCGTCTTTTTCCAATTCGCGGCATTCGCGCAGGCAGAAAACAACGCCGTCAATCTCGCCCAGGCGCGTCTGCGCGTCCACCACCCGGTCGGACAGGCGGTCCGCGACCGCGCGCAGGCGAATCACCGCGCCCGCCGCCTCGGGGCCCGCCAGCCGAGCTTCCTCGGCCGCGGCCTTCAGGTCGGCGGCGAATTGCGCGTGGCTGTTCAACCCGCCTTCGGGCGCCTTGAGCGAGTCGAGCGCGCCGTTGCCCACTATCGATTTTACGAGCGCCGCCTCCTTCAGGGCTTCGCTCTCGATTTTCTCGGCTTCGGTTATCGCTTCATGCGCCGCCTTCTCTCGCGCCCCAGCTGCAACGCGTTCAAGGTCGCCTTCCAGCGCGCCCTGCTTCTTGAACAGGAAGTCGAGGAAGCCCATATGGGTTGTTTTAGGCGCTTTCGAGTTTTTAATTGCCCCTACTCCCGCTTGAATCCGTAGTAGATTACCGCGGCGAGGCCGGCCAGGAGCGCGGCGCCGGCTACGGCGAGCATGAGCGGGTCGTCCGCCTGCGGAGCCGCACTCGGTGCGGGCCCTTCGTTCGGCTCCAGAGTGGGCTCGGCGGACGCTTCAGCCGACGGCTCTTCCGTCGGTTCGATGGAAGGTTCGGCAGACGGCTCGATTGTCGGCTCGGGCGAGGGGCTGGGCTCGATTGACGGCTCTTCGCTCGGCTCCGCGGACGGCTCGGGCGACGGGCTTGGGGAGGGCAGGCCGGTTTCCGGCAGCGCAATGAACTCGTTGCACGCGCTTGTCGCCGTTGCGAGCACGCTGCTCATGTTGTCGTAATACAGGATTTCGCCCTGCCCGTTGAACTCGTACTGGTACGAGCCCTTCGCGCAAACGAACTCGAAGTAGTACTTGCCGCGCGACGTTCCGGGCGGGCCCTCGAACTCGTACGTGGTGTCGATGCCGTTGGCAGTGTGCACCTTCGAGTACCCGCCGATGTAGTCGCCAGGGTAGCGCAAGTCGAACAAGTAGCGCTCTATGTTGTTCTGCGTTGCGGCTTCGGCGTGGAAGCGCGGCTTGTAAGGCGACCAATCCGAAACCTTCGCGAACGTGACGTTGGCGCCCAAGTTCGCCGTGAATGCCGCCGAGAGCATGCCCGCCAAGGCCTCCTGCTCGGAGTAGGAATCCGCCGCGGCAAACGGCGCCGCGAACAGCAACGCGAACAGCAGGACGCTTTTCATTTCAACCTTTTTTCCTGCGCGGCCTTCCCTTGCTGCCGCCGTTGCCTTCGCGCTTCTTTCCTTTTCCGGTTTGGTGCGAGGCGAACCACGCCACCGTGATCAGCAGGGCAGCGCCCGCGACAACGAGGTAGACCTGGTTCAAGTCAATCGGTATCCCTTCGTCGACCATGGCGATGGTGGGCGACGCCGTGCGAATTATCGCGGGCTGCTCGTAAGTCGGCTGCGGAGAAGGCAGCGGTGAAGGCGAGGCGTAAGCCGTGGGCTGCTCAGTTGTCGGCTGTGCGCCGGCCCAAACGCAGGCGCCGCCAACGCAACCGTTGTCGCACGCGTGCACCGCGGGCTGGCACACCGTGCCCGCGCAAATGTACTTTTTCACCGCGGGCAGGCCGTTCATCGTGGTCGTGCACGCGTCGCTGTAAACCGTGCCCACCGACGAGGTGCAGGTGCCCGCCGTGTAAAGGTCGCCGGCGTTGGGTGCATTGCACCCGAGCGAACCCCCGTAATCCGCGGCAACGAAACCTGCCGAAATCAGAACCAGCGCGAACGCGAGAACCAGGATTTTTCCGCCCATCGTTTCAACCCCTCCTTTTCCTCTTCGCTTTCTTCGGTGCGAACGCCTCGGAGATTGCGTGCGTCTGCCTGTCTAACGCGCGCTTTTCAGAGTAGCGGTAACCCAGCACGAACAGCACTGCCAGCGCGGCCGCGGCAAGCCAGAACGGCAGGGTCTGCACGGGTTCGATCCGCTCCTGCTGCGGCGTGTAGCCCTCCTCGATCAAAACCGGTTGCGCCGTCGGCGTTGGCGACGGAGTAGGCGAAGGCTTCGGCAGCGCGACCAGCGTGTCAAGCTTTATGCCGCACGCGCCGTCATTGCACGAGCTCCCCTGTATCACCCACGGGCAAGTCTGCTGGACCGCCTTGCATTCCCCAATCGTGGTTCCCGAACAATAATACTCGACGAGCATTTGCGAGTCGAGGCAGTAGTCCGTGCGGTTCTTGAACGGGTCCTGGCAGAACCCCTTGGTTCCGTAAACCCTTCCGCCGTCCGAATCGCTGCACGCGGCGAACGCCAGCGAAGCCAGCAAGACCAAACCCAGAACAAGCCGTTTCATGACGCCAACCATTACCCCCGTTCCGTTTAAAAAACCGCCGCACGCATCAATAGCTTTCGGGGTTCGCGCCCGCTTTCAGGATGCTGCACGTCCCGCGCCGATTATCGCGATGGAAGGCATGAAAACCATAAAACCCCCTCCGCTTTAACCGCTCGTGAAGGCGGTACTCTTCGACTTGGACAACACGCTGGTCGATTTTCACGCGCTAAAGGACGACTGCGTGCGGGCGATGGCGGGCGCGCTGCACGACGCGGGAATCAAGCGTGACCCCAAGAGCATCGCCGAAAAACTCTGGCAGATTTACGACGAGTACGGCTGGGAGGACCAGACGATTCTCCAGAAGTACTTCGAGAACGAGTTCGGCGCCGTGGACTGGCGCGCGTTCGCCCACGCGGTGGTCGCCTACCGCAAAATCAAGTCGGCGCGCCTCAGGCCCTACGCCGGAGTCAAGAGGACACTCCTTAAACTCCGCGAGCGGGGCATGCGCCTGGGCGTGGTGTCGGACGCGCCGCGCCTGCAGGCGTGGATTCGCCTCGTCGAATTGGGTTTGGACGAATATTTTGACCTGGTGGTTTCGTTCGACGACACGGGCGAAAAGAAGCCGTCCGTGAAGCCGTTCGAGCGCGCGCTGGCGCTCCTGAAAATGCCCGCTTGCGAAGTGCTCTTCGTGGGCGATTCCGCGAGCAAGGACATCGGGGGCGCGCGAAAGGCGGGCATGAAAACCTGTTTGGCGCTTTACGGGAGCGGCGATTCCGGCGCGGCAAAGGCGGACTGCCAGGCAGAGTCGTTTGAGGATTTGCTGTCCTTGGCATGATTCGGCAGCGTTTTATTTTAAGCCCCGCAAAAAGCCCTAATGCCCAAACGCGAAGCGCTTGAACCGCTGTTCATCCACATTCCCTCGGTGCGCCCCCTAATCTCCGAGAGCCTGTCCAAGTGGTTCGTGCACGCCGTCGAGGCAAGCGGGCGGAGAAAACGCCGGTGCAGTCGCGCGCCGCCTCTCTTCGCTGGCGCAGGACCTTAAGCTTTCAACCGAAAACCGGCGCCTCCTTTCCCGCATCGCCGAGCGCCTCAAGGCGCGCAACCTATTCGGCGAGGCTTCAGGCCGCGAAATCCATTTCGTCGTCGCGGACAACTCGGCTTACTATCAGGGAAAGCCCGTGCAGGAAACGCACACGCCCCGCGCCTTGGAGCTCGCGCGCGCCCTGAACGCCGTCGGAAACCCTTACGGGGTTTTCATCCACTACCTCACGCCCGACGAGTTCGGCGAGCTGAAGCCGCGTGCGCTGCCCGAAGCGAACGACCACCCGCTGTTCCACCTTGACGAGGCGGGAAACGTGAAAGTGGGTCCCGGCGCAGCGTCCAACATCGCCTTATCCTACATCAAGGCCCTGCGCGGCAAAGGGACCGCTTTCGTGCTGCGTATGAACGACGATTTCTTCCCGTCAATGGGCCCGTTTGCCTGGCGCGGCGAGAAAAAAACGCACCGCAACTTTTTCTCGGACTTTTTCGCCGGCAGGCAAGGCGCGCTGTCGCGAGTTTCCTACCGCGGTTACTTTGATTCCACGGGCGAGCGCGGAAACCAGGCGCGCGTCTCCGACTTTACGGCGTTGCATACGGACTTGGATTACCTGCGTTACTACGCCACGCACTCGAACGAGGATATTGGCTATGCCCCCGGCAAGTCGATTTCAGTGCCTGACTACCTGATTCACGCGGGACGCAAGAGCACCTGGGTGCATTTGGACGAGCGCAACGTGTTCGGCAAATACCCCGGCAACGGCATCGTGAGCGCGGCGCCCGAAAGTTTCGTGCAAGCCGTGCTCAAGCGTTCGGGAATCAAAACCGTCCGTTAAAACCGTTGCCTGCGTGCCCTTTAAACCCGCGCGCCCGCATAATCCCGTGATTGAACGCAGACAGCGCATAACCGGCTTAACGCACAAGAACGAGGAGGCAAGACTCGATTTCACGCCCTCGCGCGACGGCTTCTTCGTGACCGCCAGCAGCGGCTCGCAGCGTTTCGTGCACGTGAGCGACGGCAAGCACCTGAAGACAGGCTTGAACACGGGTTCCGCCGCGCCCGAATACCGCGGCAAGGGCATGGAGTCCGCGGTCGTCGCGCACCTACTGGAACTGGCCGCGGAGCACGGCGGCTCGCTGGAAATCCAGCGCATACCCGACCAGCGCTGGCTCAGCCACCTAGTTGAAAAAATGGGCGGCGTGCGAATCAATAGCAATGTGCGTTGGGCTTCCGAACATTTGGGTCCCGACGCGCCCTGGCACGCGTTCCTCCTCAGGCACGCCAAGCGCGAGTGACCCGCGGGCTGACCAAGGTTTTTTCTTTTTTCATCAGTGCGGGCCCCTTCGGGCTCGCGCTGGCCAGTTTTGTTTTTCCTTGCTTTTCGCAAAGCGTTTAGCCCATCGCAGAGGCGGCTTTTAAGTCGCTTTTCTTCGGGTAAAGGACGCCGACTATCATGAACGTGTTGAAGCGATAGTGCGTGCCGACGATGAAATACGCGCCATCCTTGCGAGCGACGTCGAGCATCTTTTCCTTGACTTTCTCGAAAACCTCTTTTTCATCCCTGTACTTGCCTAGCTTGCGGTAGTCTTCGCAGTGGCGGTACAATTCGCCCACTTCCCAGTCTTCGCACAGCAGTTTGTGCTTACAATCTGGCGTGTCCTCAAAAACGTAACTATATTTGTACTTTGGTGGGTCTATGACTATTGCTTTGCCGCCGAGCAATGTTTTTTGCCTCTTTTTTGATAAAACCTTCTCGTAATTCGGGTTATCCTCTTGTACGAAGTCGATAATGCTGTGCGGTTTTACGACGCCAAGCGACTGGCTAGTGTGCCCTGCTGCCTTCAATTCTTCCATCGTTTTTAACTTAGGTTCAAGCAACGCGACTAGTTCTTTATAGGCGGCTTCGCTGCCCTCTCGAATTGTTTCTGGAACGATTTTTCGGCTTTCTGGACGGTGATCCGATTGGGTTTCCGATTCTAATTCATATTCTATCCAATGCTTCTTCCCGAAGCGTGTTATCTTTCCTCTTGCGAATGCTTCCCAAGGAATCGGGTAACTGCGGCGCCACTCGCCCTTATCCGTCAAGCCGGCGACGCAAACAAGCGTTGCATACTTTTTGCTGACTTCGGGGTATGCTTTCGCCAAGACGAGCAACCGTTCCTTCATGAAAGACGCTCTGCTGAGCGGCTTAAAACTGTTGATAGACCTCGCTTCCAGTGACTGCTAGAGGTGGATTATTTCGAGCCCGTTGCCGCTGATTTGCTGGAAGCGCGCCGCGAGCGCGCTGCGATGGCATTTGGCGGGTTCGGCTTCAAAACACAGCAAACAGGAGCCGCCGGAGTTAGCGATTGACGCCGCTTTGGTCAACCCGCCGTTCAAGCCGTTCAAATGCTCTTCATAACCGCCAAAAAAAGCGTCGTAGTCCCAACCCGAATACAGTTGTACGCGCAATGCTTTGGGCGCACCCACCTGCGGCGCATGCGCATATCTAATACCTGCCTTTTCAACGGCAAGGCGCAACGCCGTCTTCGAGAAGCCCGGCTTGTGGCTCCACGCGGTTTGCCTGACGTCCAACAAGGTTCTGACGCGCGCGCCTTGGAGTTTTTCGACGAATTCGCCGAGACTGCGGCCCTCGTAGCCGATTGTGTATAGCTTGCGTGCCATCATACTTGTTATTCACCCAAGGTTTTAAACCGTTTCAGGGCGTCGCTTCCGTTGCCAAGCTCGCGCTGACTACTTTTATAAAATTTGGGGCGATTATGGTGAAAGCGATGAAGAAATTCAGCAAGCAAGACCAGCGATTGCTGGCGACCTGGGCCGCGGACTGCGCCCTGCGGGTGCTGCCGTTCTTTGAGGAGGCGCGCCCCAAGGACGGCAGGCCCCGCAAGGCCATAGACGCCTGTCGGGCATGGGCGCGCACGGGCGCGTTCAGCATGGTTGTCATACGCAAGGCTTCGCTCGACGCGCACGCCGCCGCACGCGGGGCGAAAGGCGCGGCGCGCTTCGCCGCGCGCGCTGCCGGCCAGGCGGTGGCGACCGCGCACGTTCCCCTGCACGCCTTCGGCACGGCTTACTACGCCCTCAAGGCGGTTGCCGCGGCAGACCCTGCCCGTGCCAAGGCTAAAATCGCAAGGGAACTTGATTGGCAGACGCGGCGCATCCCAAAAAGCTTGAGGCCGTCCTGGCGGGTTTTTCAGTCAACGCGCCTTCCGAAAAGCCTCAGGCAAGTTTGAGCGCTCCGCTAGCCATTGGATGATTTTCTAGAATACGCGTCTAGTTTTCCCATTTTGTTTTTTTGAATTTGTTTGTTTTTTGCTTCTTGTTTTGGATTTTCGTTTTTGGACTTGTGTCGTGCGGTTTGCATTGCAGTTTGCAACTGGGCTTTGTAGTGTTTTGCACCCGGTTTATCCGCGTCCTCGAATTTCGAACGCTTAAGCCAGTTACAAATACAGAGTCCCTCCAATCATCGAATCATGGGGGAGGCGGCAGTAAACTGGCCGGTTGCTATTATGTTGAGGTTTTGGCCTTTAGTAACGGTTGGCTGAACACGTCGCCTTGCGGCTTCGTGCTTACACCTCCGTCCTATCGAACTCGTCTGCTGGCGAGCGGCCTAAGCTGACTCGTTTTGGGACTGGCTTCGCCCTTAGATGCCTTCAGGGCTTATCCAACTGGCGCGTAGCTACCCTGCTCCCTTGTGAAGGGCAGGTGAACCAGTGGCGCCGAAACCCCGTTCCTCTCGTACTTAGAGTTCCTTACCCTCAGTCAGCAAAACACTCCGAGTAGATGCCACCGAACTGTCTCGCGACGTTCTGAACCCAACTAGCGTAGGTCTTTAATGGATGAACAACCCAACCCTTGGCGGCTCCTGCACCACCAGGATGACCTGAGCCGATAGCGATGTACCAAACCGCGGTGTCGATATGAACTCTCGACCGCGACGAGCCTGTTACCCCCGGAGTAGCTTGTCTGTCAGAAACGGCTCCCATTAAGGGAGACACGTTTGTTCGTTAAGCCCCACTTTCGTGCCTGCAACCCACTTTGTTAGGATTACAGTCAGGCCGACATTTGTCTTTGACCCTCTACAGCGCATTTCTGACGCGCTTGAGTCGACCTTTGGGCGCCTTTGTTTCCTTATCGAAGGCGTACCGCCCCAGTCAAACCACCCAGCTGCAACTGTCCCCTTTCGGGTAAAGACTCGCCGTCAAAGAATAGCAGTGTCACACTTTCGCCTATCACCCACGCCGGAACGGAGTGCTTGACGGCTACTGCTTACTCTTTGATTCCCCAACAACGAATCAATAACAGCCTGTGGTTAAGCTTCACGGGGTCTTCGTTTCCCACTCGGAGTCCTCGGCATGTTCACCGAGAAGCGATTTCACCAGGTCCAAGACAGGGACAGCAGAACAGTCGTTACGCCATTCATGCAAGCCACCAATTAAGCGGCGAGGTATTACGCTCAATTTTGTTACTCGCCCCCTTTCGGGAGCGGGGCAGGGCGTTTCCGCCTGCCTCCGCGCGTCGCCGCGCGGTTCGGACTATATCTTAGGCGCGCTTTGCGCCTTCTGGCGTATAGTCTCTGAGGATTCTAGATACTTTGGAACCGGTTTCCTGTTCATGCGGGTCATTATGCTGGCTATTTCATCCAGCCCTTCCTTTTTCAAGTGTCGTTTCGACTCCATGATCGAAAGCACTTCCGCGAACAAAGCGAGATTTTCTCGCTTTGTAGTTTGGAGAGTGTGTTTCCCGAAGAAACAAACGAGTTTCCTCAAGTTTTTCACTCCCCTCACGCGGAACTCTTTTCGGTCTCCGTGATTCACGGTCACTTTGCCGAACCCGAAAAAATCCCGGATTCGGTGAAGCACCCGTTCGTCACGCTGGTGTTGAACGACCCTGAATTCAGGTAGGACGGTCCAGCCAGTCGCCATTTTCTCGAGCCTGTTTAAGGCCACGTGAAAACAGCCTTCCCCGTCGACGAAACCGGCAATCCACTCAGCATCCAGCCTTTCCTGCTGATTGCCTGCACTCAACGCATTGTCACCCGCGAAAGCGTTGCCCCGCGAAGCCGTTTAAAGCTTGCGAGACGTCGCTTCCACTGGTAGCGTGAGATTCACAGGTTTTCCAGCATATAGCCAGATTTGGTTAAGGCAACTTTGGTTTACCTTAAGAGAGTCAGAGTTACTCCCGCTCTTTAGCAGTCCTTTGTCGAGTTGAAACCCGATTTGAGATACTGCCAGTGAGCAGGCGTCGGCCCCCGTACACAGCCTTTAGACCTTGCGGGGACCTGTGTTTTTGGTAAACAGTCGCTGTTCCCTTGTCACTGCGACCTACTGAACCCCCCTTGACAGAGTCTCGGGAAGTAAAGTAGGCACCCGTTATACCGAAGGTACCGGGCCAATTTGCCGAGTTCCCTTGCCTTGGTTATCCTGCCACGCCTTAGCTTTTTCCGCCAGGGACACGCGTACGCGATCTCGGTACGGTCACTCCAGATAGTTAACGCTTCCTTTTCAGGGGCTTTCGGATATCAGCCCAAGGCCTTGCGGCCCTGTTCCCGACTTGACCCGCTGCTCCTCGCAACGAGACTTCACGGGTCTGGTTCAGTTAAGCACCCACATGAGTGCTGGGCTTGTCCGCAAGCGTTGGAAGACGTTCTTGCGTTGCCGCGCCCACTGGAGTGGTAGACGAATATTAACGCCTTTCCCTTTCACCCTACACGATTACGTTTGGGTTTAGGACCGACTAACTCTTGGTCGACTAGCGTTGCCAAGAAAACCTTGCCCTTACGGCGTCCAGGATTCTCGCCTGGAATCGTTGCTACTTACGCCAAGATCTTCATTACGAGACGGTCCACGAGACCTCACGGCCTCGCTTCGCCCCGACCCGTACGCCCATCTACTCACCTGTTGCAAACTGCAACGGTGCCACAGTATCGGTGAACGGCTTTAGTCCCGAGAGTTTGCGACGCCCCGAACCTTGACGGGTCCGCTGTTACGCGTTGATTATAGGATGGCTGCTTCTGAGCCTACCTCCCCGCTGTCTGAGGTTCAGGACACCTTACTGATTAACACTTAGCCGTTGCTTGGGGACCTTAACTGCAGTGGGGGTCGTTCCCCCCTCGGAAAGCGTGCTTAACCCGCTCCCCCAACTCCCTCCATCTACGCCGGCATTGAATTCGGAGTTTGACTGAAGGGTGAAGGCTTTCGCCCCCGTTCCCTTTAATCAGTATCTCTACTCAAGGCCCGGCTCCAGAGAGGCTGAACTGCGGTTCACTTCGATGGGAACCTGCTATTGCCGCCCTCGTATGGAATTTCACCCCTAAGCCCAGGTCACCCAAGCGGATAGACCAGCACTGGTTGCGGGCTTCGACCATCCTGACGGACGGCTTCACCCTGCCCGGGTTTAGCTCGGTGCGGCTTCAGGTCAGTAAACAGTGACTCGCGGCCTGTTGGGACCGCACGCCTCGCGGCTTGCGCCGTTGCGCGTAATCGCTTTCGCTATGCTCAATGCTCGCCACTGCCTAGAACTCCTTGGCTCTTGCTTCAAGAAGGATGATGCGACGCCGGTCGTTGTCATTCCTTTCACGCCGCATCTGATTGTAGCCGTGCACAGTTTCAGGCACTTTTAACCCCCCTTTCGGGGTTCTTTTCAGCGTTCCTTTACAGTACTGGATTCGCTATCGGTCTCAAGATATGTTTAGGGTTGCCGGTTAATGACCGGCGGCTTCACACTCCCAAGTCGGGGAGCGCTACTCAGGAACCTGCACGCGTCCGCGCCCAGAGCCTACGGGGCTTTCACCCTTTATTGCCCGCCTTTCCAGGCGAGTTCGGCCCTAAACGCGTACTGCTAAAAGCAGGCCCGCAACACCACATCTCTACCCCCCTCGCGGGAGGGATTCGGTTTGCCCTTCGCCAGTTTCGTTCGCACTACTCCTGGTATACCAGTTGGTATCTCTTCCTCCGCTTACTAAGATATTTCAATTCAGCGGGTGACGCGCCCCTCGCGGGGCAATTCGGGAATCCCGGGTTCAACGAGTGCATGCCTCTACCCCGGGCTTATCGCAACTTGCTACGCCCTTCGTCGCTACTTGAGCCCAACCATCCACTGTACGGCATAATTTTTCCTCGTAGCAACTTTGTAATTGTTCGAACTTCTCTACGAACAACCGAGTACTAACCACTACAAAACCCAATTTTTCGCCTACTATGCAAACCGCAGTCCAAAATTGCTTCATCCTGCGCTGTCGATTCCGGAACGCGGAAAATGGGAACACGCGCTCCTCCGAAACCTTGAATGCCCTGCGCCGTCGTTAAGCGGCGGAAGGCTTGAATGGACTCGGCGGGATTTTCAACCCCGCCCGGCGACAAGCGCAAAAGCGCGCCGCACGGGTTTTTGAACCCGCGACCTCCTGCTTGCAAAGCAGGCGCGCTACCAGGCTGCGCCACGAGCCCATCTTGACTTTCTTTGAGGCTCTTCGATTTTTCGCGATGGATAATTGACAAGTGCAAAGTTAGTTGTTGAAACTTTGCTCCAAATTAGTTCTTTCGAACAATTGGAGGTGATCTAACCGCAGGTTCCCCTACGGTTACCTTGTTCACGTTTGTCTGCATGTCGCCATGCGGCGTGGACTATATCATCTTCTCGAGAATCTTTCGTTTTACGGGATGCCTCGAGCCAATCTTTTTGGCAAAGTCGGAGCGGGACTTCGAACTCACGAAGAACCTCCAATAATCCGGGTCCTTTCGTGCGCTCGGGTTGTGCGTTTTACCGCAGCAAATTCCCGCCTCTTCCAAGAACGCCTTCACTTCCTCCAAATCCTCTCGGTTTTTTTGGCAGAAGTAAACGTACGCCCTTGCGTCTTCCTTTACCGGCACGCTTCCTTCGGCGTCGAAATACCCCGCGGCGTAATCCAGCTTGTCCTGATTCGTTGTTATTTCGAATCCGGACAGGCTCGCCTTGGAGAATTCCACGACGAACACGTTTCGGCTGCCCTCCCTGTAAGTCCACGCGGAATACCCCGTTTGCTTTACGAGTTCAGCCAATTGCTTGACGTAATCCTCGTGCTTTTGGGATATCCTATACGTGTACTTGGTAGCGCAACCGTCGTGAAGCGCGCCTAAAAGATAGGCTTTAGACATGCACCATATCACTCGAGAGTCCGCGTGTAGTCTCTGAGGGGTCAATTCACTTTTAAGGCGTCGCAGACGTCCTTTCCGGTGAACGACTTCCCTGCTGATTGACCCCACCCGTGCCGTTGCCGGCGCGGGATGCTATCGGGTGTTTCCAGCATATAGCGGATTTTTACCGGTTCCTCGCGGAACCGGGTCGCAACAAATTTACGACTTAACCCCCCTCACAGAGTCTTAGCTCGAATCCGGCCGAAGCCGAAGCCTCACTAGAACCCCGCTTGGATGGCTTGACGGGCGGTGTGTGCAAGGAGCGGGGACATATTCACCGCGCGATGATGACGCGCGATTACTAGGGATTCCAACTTCATGGGGACGAGTTTCAGCCCCCAATCTGAACTGGGGCGCGTTTTAGGGGATTGACTTCGCCTTTCGGCGTTGTAACCCATTGTACGCGCCTTTGTATGCCACGTGTGGCCCAAGAGATTCGGGCCATACAGACCTAGCGTCGCCTCCTCCTTCCTCCCGCTTCACGCAGGCAGTCTCGACAAAGTGCGCGCGCCCTTGCGGACGCGTTGGCAACTGTCGACGGAGATCTCGTTCGTTGCAGGACTTAACCTGACACCTCACGGCACGAACTGACGCTGGCCATGCAACACCTCTCGGCTCGTTAGCCAAGGCCATTAACCTGGGCTTCATCCTGCCGTCTCTCTTGGTGAGCTTCCCGGCGTTGAGTCCAATTGAACCGCAGCATCCACCCCTTGTGGTGCTCCCCCGCCAATTCCTTTAAGTTTCAATCTTGCGACCGTACTCCCCAAGCGGCAGACTAAACGGTTTCCCTACGGCACTGCGCCGACACTAGGTCGACGCAACGCCAAGTCTGCATCATTTACTGCCAGGACTACTCGGGTTTTTAGTGCCCGAAGAAAGGAGGCACCAAGAAAATGCAGTCGTCGTAGTTTTTTACTGCAAAGACGACTGTTTTGCATACCCCCGTTTTGCTCCTTCGAACAAATCTAATCCGATTTGCTCCCCTGGCCTTCGTCCCTCACCGTCGGACGTGTTTTGGCAAGACGCCTTCGCCACCGTTGGTCCTCCAAGGATTAAAGCATTTTACCGCTCCCCCTAGAGTACCTCTTGCCTCCCCCACTCCCAAGCCCTGTAGTATTCCCTGCAAGCCTGCCGATTGAGTCGGCAGATTTCACAGAGAACTGGCAAAGCCGGCTACGGGCGCTTTAAGCTCAGTATTCGTGGATACCACTCGTGCTACCTGTGTTACCGCGGCGGCTGGCACAGGATTTGCCCAGCACTTATTCAACGAGCGTTTCAAGCTCGCTAAAAGCCGTCCGTTAGGACGGCACTCGGACTGCCCCCGTCACGCTTTCGCGCATTGCGGAAGTTTCGCGCCTGCTGCACCCCGTAGGGCTCGGGCCCTTGTCTCAGTGCCCGTCTCGGGGCTCCTACTCACATAGCCCCTACTGATTATCGGCTTGGTGAGCCGTTACCTCACCAACTACCTAATCAGCCGCAGTCCCATCCTAGGGCGCAAACGCCTGCGTTTATGCGCCGCCTCTTGGCCAGGAACCATTCCAGGTCTCCTGGCCTACCCCGCATTCCCCTCAGTTTCCCGAGGTTATACGAGTCCCTAGGGTAGGTTGACTACGTGTTACTGAGCCGTACGCCTTGGTTGGAAGCCCAACCAACGACTTGCATGGCTTAATCGCAGTCCGATAGCAGTACCCTCCAGCAGGATCAACTGGTGTCGCCCGCCCGCGAGTGCGGGCGAGCTTTCACGGATCGCAAGAACTAACCTTTCTGCTGTCTACTATCCATCTATCGAAGAACCTCAGTCGCAATGTCCAAGACGCGGTACCCTCGCATGGGGATGCAGGGACCTGTTCCTCGGAATGCCCATTTGCGCTACAGTGGAAAATGACGCGAGCCTTTCATAGCACCACCTGTCAAGGGTGCTCGGGTCTGCCGGGACTGTAGCTAAACCTATGAAATCGCGCAGCCGATTGACGAGCAACCGGCGGCATTTGCCAGCTCTATGCCAGCTCTATAATCTGCTCAACCAACCTTTATAAACCCTAACTCGCAAACCGCCGAGAGCCCCCGTTAGCCGAAAGGCGGCAGGAGATAACCCCTTTTTCAAAACCGCGCAACCCCCAAAACCCGTTAAATGACGAATTTTCACGCCTCCGGATTCATTAGAATTACTCGCTTTTTTTGCTGGCATGTATGCCATTTCACTGGAAGCGACCTCCCGCATACTTTTAATGCTCTCTTCTGTTTACTATGCGGGAGTCGTGTGTTGAAAGAAGCTAGGCCGTTTGTTAAATGGGCTGGAGGCAAGCGGCAGCTTTTGGAAGAACTCACAAAAGGTTTGCCTAGATTTGAAAATTATCACGAGCCGTTTTTAGGCGGCGCAGCGTTTTTTTTCAGGCTGGAAGCCGAAGGAAAAATAAAAACCGCATTTTTGAGCGATTCGAACGAAGAACTCATCAACGCTTATTCAGTAATCAAGAACGCTGTTTTTGACCTTATGGCCGAGTTAGCGCTGCCAATTTACGCCAACAGCGAAACCGCTTTTTACAAAATTCGCGCTTCAAAACCAACGTCGGAAATCGAAAGGGCCGCTCGCTTCATTTTCCTTAACAAAACCGCTTTCAACGGACTTTATCGGGTAAATTCCAAGGGTGGTTTCAATGTTCCTTTCGGCAGGTATACCAACCCCCGGATACTCGACAGTGAGAATCTTCTGCTGGTACACCGGGCGTTGCAGAAGGACGAGCTTTACTGCGGAGATTTCACAATTGTGCTGAAGAACGCTAGGCGCGGGGACCTGGTATACTTTGATCCGCCTTATTTTCCAATTTCTGACACTTCTAATTTCACTGGCTACACCAAGGTTTGCTTTTCGCAGGATGACCAAAAAGCACTCATGAAGACTTTCAAAACGTTAGATTCTAGAGGATGTTTTGTCCTACTCAGCAATTCGTATTCTGATTTCATAGCGGACCTTTATACCGAATTTGATCCGGAAGTAGTACACGCAAATAGGATGATCAACTGCAAAGGAAACCAGAGGGGCAAAATTAAGGAACTACTTGTTAGGAATTGGGAGCCCCAAGTAGCTCAAAGGAATCTCCTCAAAGAAATACTCGCAACCAACTGACTTGATATACGCCAGAACGTCGGCGTATTCCTTTTTTCGGAACCAGTCGTTAAGGACATATACATATTTGACATCTAAGCCTAATGGAGTTATCAGCTTTCGGTATTGTTTTAATTTGAAGTCGCAGGTTTGCAGTTTTTCATCAACTGAGCCCGCAACCGTCTGAAACTTTGTTTCTACTACGAACAGGGTTTTGTTTACTAAGACAAGCACGGCGTCGTCTGGCAGCAATTTTTTGGAAATCAATTTGCGGTAGTCTACGCCCGTCGTAGCCAGAAGTCCGGTATAGAGCTTGTTTTTCTTGTAAAGGCGGGCGACGTCCTTTCCTCCGAAAACCACGGTGTCGCCGACGACCGAATAGCCGGGTATTTTAGCAATAACCGTGGCAACGTCCGTTCGCTTCTCGAAATGGAGCCCGTGTTTGAGGGGCGTTCTACCGCCTTTACCGCCACGAATCATTCTTTCACCAAACGAATATGGCGAACAGGACTTAATATCTTCATTTTCACCGCATCCTGTGCTGTCGTTCGGCTTGTGCGTGGAGCATCATGTGGCGGCGGGTGTCGAACTCGTCGTCGCGCTTTCTGTTGCCGAACACGTCGGTCGCGCTCTTCTGCCACGGGTATCTGACCGAATCGCCTCTTGCCAGGCGCTCAACGTGATGCGTGGGTTGGTGGCTGCTTTCCGCGTGCAAGTGAATCACAGCTGTTGCGGGCTTGGGTTTGGCTTTCGTCAAGATCGCCTTGAACTGCTTGCCGTCGTACGAGGCGTTGTCCACGATTAGAGTCTTCTTGGTTATGGCCTTCGCGTCCAAAGTAACCGGCCTCTTGATTTGCGAGGAAAGCTTGACCGCGAGTATCGCGCCCTGCGGGGACGCGGGGTAAATGTTCTCGGTTTTTTTCGCGTCGATTTTGGCGGCTAGCTTCTTGACGCTCGCCGCGTAAGCCGCCCAGGAGAGCTTCTTTTTCACGGTTTTTGTTAGAGCCTTTCGGTTGAAAAGCGTTGCCTGAGCATGGGGTCAAAGCAGATTTCTTTTTGGTTTTCCAGCAGACCTTTTATGCTGAGTTTGCCCACGTAGCTGGCCTTGGCTTTGGCCAGGTCCCGTTCCACTTTTTTTGGCGCGGCGAATTCGCGAATCACCGCCTCTTCCGCCTGTAGGGTGGACTTGCCGCGGCTGAGGTGGTACAAGTAACGGTAGGCTGCGGGCAAGCCGTATTTTTCGCGGATGCGCAGGCCGTACGACGCGAGGCGCTTGCCGAGGTGATACGCGCAAACGATTTGCTTGGGCGATTTTTTAGGCGTGATTTCCGGAAGCGCTTCGGGGAGGGCTAGTATGGTCTTGTTGTCTATGTCGAACTTGGTTATTTTCGGGAATTTTACCGCTTTCCAGTCCCTGGTCCAGTAAATCCAGTGCATCGCCGAAGCCAGCGCCTTGTGGAAAGAGTTCAGTTCGAGGTTTTTTTCGCCGAAGAACGCGTGCGTTACCTCGTGCACGGGCTCGACCGTTTCCCGGCTTATGTTCCTCAGCGCGATTATGTAACTCCTCAATTCGGGGAATTTTTTGTAGCCGCCGCCGGAATCATCGGGTATGCCCAGCTCTTCCCGGAGCCTTTTGCTCCTCATGGCGGACGGGAACAGGGTGGTGCCCAGCCAACGCTTTACGTTGGCTTTGTGTTCACTATCTGAGAGTTCGGGTGCGAAGGTTCGCGAGACCGTGTTGTAAGCGTCGAGTATGGCCCGCTTCCTGCGCTTGCTGAGGCGGTTCCACCCGCTTTCCCTGCGCGTGAATTGGTAGGTGATTACCTCTCCCTTTTCTGGCATGCTAGTATTTCCCGTTGCTCCCTGTTTTTTAAGCCGACGCTGCGCTAAAGGCTTCCATGCTCGGCCGCCAGCACCTGCTGTTGTCGCTTTCCACCGCCGCGGCGCTGGCTTTGCCGCTGTATTACGGCGGCCTTCTGGCTTTGCTGCCGCTCGCCCTGCTGCTGGCCGGAGTGTTCATCGGCTCGCTCGCGCCCGACGCGGACGCGGAGGATGCGGCGGTGTTCCACAAGGCGAAAGCGCCTTTTTTGAGGCGGTTCACGCGCGTTTTCGGGTGGATTCTGCCTTTGTTCGGTTACGCGTTGAAGTGGCTGGTTTACAAGCCGTTGGCGCTGGTTTTCGGGGGTGACGGGCACCGCGGCTTGATGCACTCGCTTTCGGGCTTGCTCGCGTCAAGCGTGCTGATTGGCATTTACGTCGCGATAGTGACGGTTGCCTTCCATTTTTTTGATTGGTTGGGCTTGGCCGTGTTTGTTGCCGGATTCGCGTTCGGATTCCTGCTGCACTTGCTGGAGGACGCGTGCACGGTTTCGGGCGTGGATTTCGGCTATCCGTTCCGTTCCCTGCGGTTTTACGGGAACGCGAGGACCGGCGAGGGCTTCAAGGTTGACTTGTTCGTTTTGCTGTTCGCGTTGCTCGCCGCTGGCGTTTGGTTCGGGTTTTCAATGGTTTCGTGGGGCTTGTGGCTGAAGGAAGCGGTTGTCTTCTGCGGGATGGCCCTCGCCTGGCTCTTGCTTTTCTCGGCTTGCGGAGTGCGGCGCAAATAAAAACCGCGGTAGGCAATAGTTTTTCCATGCCGCGCGCCGAACGCCTGTCCAAGAATTACGAGAGGCCGAACTTCAGGGATTACCTTTCGGGCCATTATGGCCGCCACCCGGCGCTGTTCGATTTCGTGGGCACGCGATTGAAGGGCCTGCTTTCCGAGAGGCACGGCGGGCTCACGGTTTGGGACGTTGGCATAGGCTGGGAGGGCGTTGAGCCGTTCGAGCTTGCCAGCCATCTGGAAGGCTCGGATTACAAAATAGTGGGCGTGGATTTCGTGAGGCGTGCGGTTCTTTCCGCGGCCGTGGCGCGTTCGCTTTCCATCCCTGTAGAGAATTTTTACGAGCGCGAGGCAATGCCGCAGTATCCGATGGGTTTTTTCTCTGAAGGGAAAGTGGAGGGGTTGGAAGTCCAAGTGCCGGTGCCCGAAGAAGTGCGCAGGCGTTTAAGCTTCATTCATGCGGACGCGTTGTTCGCCAATCCCAAGGAGCGGCCGAACCTGATTTTGGCGTTGAATTCGCTGCAATACCACTCGCCCGCCAGGCGGGCGGCGCTTCTTGAAAACTTCGCTTCGGCGCTCAAGCCGGGCGGCTTCCTCGTGACGGGCCCGTTCCCGCTCGAGCCCCTGTCAAAAACGGTCGGAAAGTCACAGCGGCTGGCGCCGTTGATAGACTTGGAGTCCACTTCGGTTCCGCCGGACTTGGCGAGGCGGCTCGGATTACGCGAGGTAAAAGAGCCGTTCGAGGGCAGCACTTTCAAGGAGTTCATCGCGGAGAAAATACTGCCGTTCCGCTACCAAGTGTTCGAGAAACTCGCGCAGCCTGATTTGAAAAAAATCAAATGAACAAAGGCGCGAGCACGAGCGTAACCGTCGCGAGCAGCTTAATCAAGACGTGGATTGACGGCCCGGCGGTGTCCTTGAACGGGTCGCCAACCGTGTCGCCCACGACCGCAGCCTTGTGCGCGTCGCTGCCCTTGCCGCCGTAAAGCCCGGTTTCGATGAGCTTCTTCGCGTTGTCCCACGCGCCGCCGCCGTTGTTCAGCACCAGCGCCATCAAGACGCCGGCAATCGTGCCGACCATCAGGAACGCGGCCATCGCCTCGTAACGCAGCGTGAAGCCCACGAACACGGGGAACGCGATGGCGACTATGCCCGGCAGAACCATGTTCTTGAGCGCGCCAACCGTAGTGATGTCAACGCATTTCGCGTAGTCCGGCTTCTTGGTGCCGAGCAGAACGCGCTTGTCCTTGAATTGGCGGCGGACTTCGGCGATTATGTATTGCGCCGTTTCGCTCACCGCGCGGATTGCGAGAGCGGCGAACAAGAACACGAGCATCGCGCCCAGCAGTGCTCCAACAAAGACGCTGACGTTGGCCAAGTTTACGGTTGTGAACGGCACGCCGCGCAGCTTCGTGACGTCGTCCATGTACGCCGAAAACAGCAGGAAGGCGGCCAACGCGGCGGAACCGATTGCGTAACCCTTGGTTAGAGCCTTTGTAGTGTTGCCAGCGGCATCAAGAGCTTCCGCGTGCTCGCGCATCTTCTTGGGCGAGCCGGACATCTCGACGATTCCGCCAGCGTTGTCCACGATTGGGCCGAAGGTGTCCATCGCCAGGATGTATGCGCAAGTGGCGAGCATTCCCATTGTCGCGATTGCGGTGCCGTAAATCCCGCCGTTGGGCAGCGCCTGCTCCCCGAAGTAGAACGAGAGTATCAGCGCCGCGGAAATGGCGAGCACGGGCAAGGCGGTGCACTCGAGTGCGACCGCGAAGCCGGTGATGATGTTGGTTGCGGGTCCCGTGAGCGAAGCTTTCGCGATGCTCTTGACCGGGCGGTACTTGCCTTCGGTGTAGTATTGCGTGAGGAACACGAACGCTAGTGACAACGCAATCCCGACGAGTCCTGCGTAGAAGAGCCAAACGCTGTTGAGCATCCACATCGTGGCAACGTAGAAGAGCAGCGTGGCGAGTATGGTCGTCACGTAATAGCCCCTGTTCAACGCCTTCATGGGCTCTTCGCCGTCCCTGCCTTTCACCGCGAAAATGCCAACGATGGTTGCGAGCAATCCGAACGCGCGCGCGACCAGGGGAAACAGGATTCCGTTGACGCCGAAGGCAGGGTAGAGTGCGACTCCGATTATCATGGCGCCGATGTTTTCGGCCGCCGTTGATTCAAAAAGGTCCGCGCCGCGTCCCGCGCAGTCGCCGACGTTGTCGCCCACCAAATCAGCGATTACCGCGGGGTTGCGCGGGTCGTCTTCGGGTATTCCCGCCTCGACTTTGCCCACCAAGTCCGCACCGACGTCGGCCGCTTTGGTGTAGATTCCGCCTCCGAGCTGGGCGAAAAGTGCGACAAAGCTTGCGCCGAAGGCGAATCCGATTATGAGGAACGGGGTTTCAAGCGGGTTGGCGCCGAACAAATAATAGGTTATGGAAACGCCGAGAAGCGAGAGCGCGACTATGGTTAATCCTGAAACCGCGCCTCCGCGGAGCGCGATTTCCATTCCGCGCGACGGCGAGTCCTTGAGCGCGGCTGCAGAGCGGATGTTGGTGCGCACGGAAATCCACATGCCCACGATGCCGGCGACTGCCGAGCACGCGGAGCCGAAGAGGAACGCGACGCCCGTGTGCCAGGCGTAATCGAATTTGCCGGCGACGGTATACGCGCCGAATATGATTATTGCGAGCGCGATTGCGAGGAGCGCGATGGTGGTGTACTGGCGCTTGACGAATGCTTCTGCGCCTTCGCGGATGGCGTCCGCGACCCCGCGCATCTTGTCCGTGCCCGTGCCCTGTTTGAGCACGTAGCGCGCCAGGTAAGCAGCGACGCAGAGCGCGAGGATGCTGATTGCGAAGACTATGGTCAAGTACTCGAATGCCGCCAAATTTCCCACCATCCGATAGTTAGTGTTGTATGATTTCGGCTGCCGCGTTTTTTAAAGGTTTTTACGGGCTTATTCGATGAATGCGCCGCTTTCCTTGAGCTCGCGGTCCTTGACGCTTCCGCGCTTGTTCAGCTTGAGCCGCTTGGTGTCAGGGTCGCGGCGGTAGGACAAGTCGAACTTTTCGAGGAGCATCCGGACCCCTTCGTCCTTGTCGTAGACGCCCTGCACCGTGCCGCGCTTTGCTGGCTCGCCGTCCATCACGAGCAGCCTATCAACCGTGTTAAGCAGGAATTCCAAATCATGGTCGACTACGAGCACGGCGCAGCCGGTGGCCGCCTTTTCGCGCAGCAGCTTCGAGAGCGCGATGCGGCCGTTGATGTCCATCATGTTCGTGGGCTCGTCGAGGATGTACAGCGCTTTCCCTTCCGCGGTGAGGCAGCGGAAGATTTGCAGCTTCTGGAGCTCGCCTCCGCTCAGTTCGGCAACGGGGTAATACTCCAGCCTCTGCAAATTCATCTGGCGGATGTAGCCCTCGTCGAACGGGTTCTTCTTTTCCAGGTAGGCGGCAACCAAGTCCGTGCCCCTGTCCAGGATTTGGGGTTTGAACGCGGTTTGCGCCGCGTGCGTTTCGTGAATGGTGCGGCACAAAGTGGATTTTCCGATGCCGTTCGGACCCGCGACGCCGATTACTTCGCCTTGCTTGAGGACAACGGGCGCCGTGTTCTCCACTGAGAAAGAGCCTAGCGTGACTTTGGCGGGCGTTATTGTGAATGCCGTTTCCTTCTTTTTTTCTTCCGCGTACTGCTTGTACGCGATTCCATGGTCGCGGAACCGCACGTTTTCCGGGTCGATGAACCCCGCGAGGAACATGTTGATTCCGCGGTCGGTTGCGTACGATTGCGACACGATGCCGCAGGCGCCGGGATGCCCGTAAAGGATGTGCGCCTGGCTGCACATGTAAGAAAGCAGGGAAATATCATGGTCCACGACTATCGCGCTTTGTTCCGCGAACTCGGTTTTCAGGTAGTCCACGAGGCGGATGCGGTAAACGTAGTCCAAAAACGCGAAGGGCTCGTCCAAGATGTAGACCTCCCGATTCTTGCAGAGCGTCGCGGTAAGCGCGACTTTTTGCAGCTCCCCGCCGCTCAATTCGGACAGCTTGCGTTTCCAGACTTTCTCCAAGTCGAACAACGCCTTGAGGCCGTCCAGCCGCCTGGTTTCGTCGGCTTTTTCCAGCGATGCCCCGACGGTCGCGTCTAGGCCCGCCGCGTGCAACTCCTGCGGCTTGACCGCGAGCGTCTTGGGCGCCTTGAAGTAGTCCTTGATCTCGACGGTCGGCTTGTTCTGCATCGCCAATTCTCCAGCCAGCAGTTTGACGTTGGTCGACTTTCCGCAGCCGTTCTCGCCGATTATCGCGATTACGCCCTTGCGCGGCAGCGCGAGGCCGTAAAGCTTGAACGCGTTCTCGCCGTAAGAGTAAACCAGCTTGTCCTCCACGGGCGCCACGAGGTTGATGACGTCGATTGCGTGGAACGGGCACTTTTTGACGCAAATGCTGCAGCCCGTGCACAGCCGCTCGTCGATGATTGCGGTGGCGCGCTGCGCGTCCTCCGGTAGGTAAACGCACTTTTGCCGCATTTTGTTGACAGGGCAGTTTTTGATGCATTCCAGCGCGCACTTGCGCGGGTTGCACAGCCTGCCGTCAACGATGGCTAGTCGGGTCATTTTGCCAGTATATGCGCGTCAGAGTATTTTAATATCTTCGAAGCGCACGCCGTAGCGCGGGCAGTAGACCCCCGGCTCGATTGTGAAAGCCATTCCATTGCGTAGCCGCGTTTCATCCAGCCTCTTGCCTTCGTGAACTTGCAACCCTAAATGGTGGCCCAGCGACAGGCCCGCCGCCTTGAACGAGGTCTTGCCGAAGCCGCGCTCTTTTAGCACGGCAAGCGCAGCTTTCGTCAGAACCGAGCCCTTGACGCCTGGTTTGGCCTTGCGTTCAGCCGACAGTTTGGCTTCCTTTACCGCGGAAATTGCTTCGCGGATTTCTTCATCCTTTCCGTAGTAAACCGTGGCGGAATAGTCGCCGCGGTAGTGCTTGTAAGACGCGCCAACGTCGAACAGCACCAAGTCGTTCCTCCCTATGCGCCTGCCGGAAGGCTCGCCGTGCGGCTTTGCCGCCGCTTCGTTGACGAGGACGATTGGCTCGAACGAGTTCAGCGCCGCGCCCATTTCGCGCGCCTCCAATTCGAGCAAACCCGCGACTTGGCTGTCCGTCTTCCCGGATATGCCGCGCTCCAGAACGCTTGAAACGCACTTCTTGGTTATCGCCTGCGCGGTTTTGATTTTTTTGAGTTCGCCCGCGTCCTTTACCAGCCGCAAGTCGGAGAGCGCCGCGCCGAACGGCTTCAGCTTCGCCTTTCCGACGAGCCGCAGGGCGGCGGGCGCGAGGCTCGAGTTGTCGTCGAACAACAGCGTCTTGATTTTGTGCTCGCGCACGAATTGCGGTAGCTGGCGCTTGCCGAACTTTTGCATTTTCACCCAGTTTTCGCCGAACGGCTCGCGCGTGTAGGCGAAGCAGTCGCCGCGCGTTACGAGGAACGCGCCGAAGTCCTCGAACCCGTAGTAGTAATACGAGTTCGCGTCGAACGCGCCCAGCGAGCCGAGGAGCAGCGCCTGGCCGCGGCCGATTTTGCGCTGCAGCCTTTCGAGCCGAGTCATTGGTAGTTTTTGAACGAGTCCGCGATTGCCGTGACGAGTCGGGCGGCTTCGCTTAGGTCCTTGAGCTGGAGCACTTCGCCCGTCGAGTGGAGGTAGCGCGACGGTATGCCTATGCTCGCCGTGAGGAAGCCCGTGCGCGAGTACTGCATGCGGGACGCGTCGGTCGCGCCGCGCTCGGAGACCTCGATTTGGTACTTGATGCCCTTGCGTTTCGCCAAGCCCTCAATCCATTCCACGAGCTTGGCGTCCATTATCAGCCCGCGGCCGCCGGCCTCCAACACGCCGAGCGACGGCCCGCCGCCCATCAGCACCGGAACCTTCTCTTCTGAAACGTCGGGAGTGCCGGAAGTCAGGCAGACGTCCAGCGCGATTGCCAAGTCGGGTTCGATGCCGAACACGCTGGTTCCAGCGCCCCACAATCCGGTTTCCTCGCGGACGGTTCCGACCAGTATCAATTCGCAGCCGCCTGCATGCGCCTCTTCAGCGACCTTCACAAGTGCTGCACAACCCGCGCGGTTGTCTAAGGCTTTTCCGAGGACCTTGTCGTTTGCCAGCTCGACGAAGGGCGCGTCGAAGGTGACGTTGACTCCTGGTCTGATGCCCATCGCCTCCGCGTCCTTCTTGTCCTTCGCTCCAACGTCGATGAACATGTCCTCGTGCTTTTGCAGCTGCTTGAGCTCTTCCTCCTGCATGAGGTGCGGCGCCTTGAGCGCCACGATTCCGCGGACGGGCTTCTTGGCGTGCACCCAGACGCGCTGCGCGGCGAGCGAGCCGTCGTAGAGCCCGCCGACCTTGACGAACCTGAGGAATCCCTTGTCTGTTATGCTGAGCACGCTGAGGTTGACTTCATCCATGTGCGCGGCAATCATGACCTTGCGGCCCTTCCCCTTGCGGGCTATCACGTTGCCCAGCATGTCGCGCACGACCTTGAAGCCGTTTTTCCTGAACTGCGCCTCAAGGTAGTCGGCGACGGCTTTCTCCTGCCCGGTCGGGGCGTGCAATTCGCTCAATTCGCGCAACAGTTCCTTCAACGACTTGCCCATTCGAGTTCACCTTTCAAAAGCCTTTTATTGGTTCCACTTCAAAAGCGGTTACATTAAAGTGTCAGCTCTTTTTAAGACGCTGTTTTTTGGTGGTGTTAAAGTGAAGATAAGCGAACTGGCTCCCGGAACGGGAAACGTGGAATTGGAAGCGGAAGTAGTCGGCGTGGAAGAGCCGCGCGAAATCAACAAGATGGGCAGGCAGCTGCGCGTTGCCAACGTGACCATCCGCGACGACTCGGGCACGATAACGCTCGTTTTGTGGAATGACGCCATCGAAAAGGTAAAGGAAGGCGACAAGATTTCCATCAAGAACGGCTACGTGAACACCTGGCAGGACAAGGCTCAGCTCACGCTCGGCAAGTTCGGCAAGATGGAAGTCCTCGGCTGAAGTCGCGTTCTCGTCCGCGGTTTTTTCGGCGTGCCTGCGAATGGAATTTATATTAATCGGCCCGTTCATAATCCCTGTTGCAGCCCCGTCGTCTAGTGGTCAAGGATATGGGCCTCTGGAGCCTAGGACGGCAGTTCGAATCTGCCCGGGGCTATTTTTCTTCTTTGAGTTTTCTTGATGAACCTTCTTTTTCAAAGAAGGTTCGTTCTGACTCTGCCCGGGGCTTTTTTATTTTTTTCTTCGAATTGTCATTTGTCAACAATATTGGCGACGTGCAGGATCCGTTCTATCAGCTCGCGGGCTTCCTTGGAGTTCGGTTCCTTCCTTTTCAGCCGTTCTATCTTAATCATGAGCTCTCGCGTCAGCGGCAGGTATTCCTCATTTAGCGGCGCCATTTCCTTGAGCACCCTGTTGCCGCTCTTGCCGGCGCGCAGTTCGTCGCGCAGTTTTTCGCGGCGGCGTATTATTTCCCGGCGGAGCTCTTCGGCGCGAACCAGTTGTTCGAGGATTTTCGCGTGCGGCTCGTCCTCTTCGGGGTGCTTGATGAGCGACGCCCATTTTTCGCTTTTTCGCCCTTCGGTCTTGTACGTTTTTACGGCCGCGGTTATTTCCTCGAGGCGGCTCTGGTCAAGCCAGCCGCGCGGCGGGTGGCCTATGCTTTCGAGGATGTAACTCAATTCGTCAAAGTCAAGGCCGTGCTCGTTGCACAGCACGGTTTTGGTTACGCCCGAATTTTTAATACGTTAGGCTGAGAAATCCCACGAGTTTAGTCGTGGGATGAATCAGCCCTAATTACTTCGCTTCAGTCACCT
>PFPF01000063.1 GCA_002792915.1 Candidatus Micrarchaeota archaeon CG_4_10_14_0_2_um_filter_60_11
ATCTCATCGGGCAGGAGCAACGCGTTCCAGTTCGAGAGCAACGCAGTCACCGACTCGTACATCTACACGAACGTCATACCCCTCGCTGCACCGTCAACCAACGTGACGTACGGCACGTGGAATTGGGATAATGTCACGAACGCCCACGTTTGGGCTTCGACCGGACAGCAAACCACCGCGGGCATCTACGACGCTGCGGTTGCAATCCAATGCAACCAAACTCAGGGCACCCTCGCCGGCAACGACACTTTGTACACCATTTCGTACACGGACGTCGCTGGAGCCGCGAGTACCGGAACGATTTATTTGCCGGGGGCTAACACTTCGGCAGCCGCGTCGTTCATAAACGGTGTCAGGAACATCACTGCAGTAACGACCAACAAAACGGCTGCGCAGTCTACGACGGTGACTTGTAGCGTCATATCGACCTACATCCCGGTCGGAACCGTGTTCTATTACAAGAACGCGGACTCGACCAGCCCGTACCACGTCGCGAACTCGGTGAGCCTGCCTCAGAACGGCTCGGTAGCAATCTCTACCAACATGACGCAGTATTGGTATTCGACGACGGAGAGCGCGATGCTCGCCTTCATCGACCCCAACACCGCTGCGCTCTATTACGCCGTGCCCGAGTTGACGGAAGACAACACTGGCTTGACCGCCAGCATTGGCTCCCACAGGTACTGGAGCATGCTCTACGACACCACGCTCGGCCAGTTCGTCAACGCGGTCGCTTCCACGACGATTGACAAGATCGCCTACGAGCCGACTGCCGCCAACGCAATCGGCACCACGGCACCCAACCAACTGGTGACGTACGTGTCGTACCGCGGCAGCAGCGCAGACTCCGTCAGCTCTTCGTCGACGGCAATCGGCTACGCGACCAAGATCGCGCACGCGCAATACACCCTCACCTCGGGTGCGGGCAACAGCACCGGCATGAGCAGCAGCGTCACCGCTGGCAAGAACGACTTCCTCCTGAACCAGGACGGATACATCGTTCAGGTCACTGACGTGACCGGCTCGTGCGGAGCTGGCGCGTGCACGGGATCGGGCAGCGTGAGCGGCATTGAGAACCTGGCGGCGTCGCAAGACAAGGCCTACGTCCTCATGGAGTTGGATACGAGCGCTTCGCCGCTGGTGGTCTTGGACTCGAGCCCGTTGGCTTCGAGCAGCCAAGTCATCGCCGTCGGCGGACAGCTGGTGAACACCGTTGCAGCGCAGGCCAGCATCGCTATAGACGCGTCGACCGAACCCATGGTCAAGGTCGTGGGCTCGAAGATAATCGTCGCGGGCTACAGCGCAGCTGACACGACTGCAGCCGCCAACAGCCTCATATCGTGGCTCGCCCAGAACAGGAACACCCTGCAAAGGTAAGTTTTTCCCCTTAGAGGGAGGGCGTTTTGCCCTCCCTCAATCCTATTTTTTGGAGGCAACAAAACATTAGCGCAGCGAAGGCAAAACCGAAACGCTTTTATAAGTATTAATACTTATCAATAAGTATTGTGGTTTGAATGAAAAAGGCTTTTTTGTTTTCAAAACATTACCGCGAAGACAAGGACATCGACGCGGAGTTGGCGAAGGACTGCATTCAAACCGGAAAAAAGGCCTTGGACGAAGAGCCGAACAAGTTCAAGAGCGTGAAAAGTTATCGGAAGGGAGAGCTGGTCGCGGTTTACCGCGACTATGAGGAATACTTTTTCGTGATTACGGCGTTTTGGAAAGGAGGGGGCAAAAAATGAATTTGGAGGGCAAAACCTGCGGGGTCTGCAACAAGGGGAAACTCAAGAAGTTCCAGGAGCGGATAGCCGAAGGCGTTTACGTTGACGCGTACAAGTGCGAGCACGGGCACGTTTCCTACTCGGAAGAAGTGATGCGCAGGGTGGAAGCGCTCGAACGCGGACACGCTGAAGAAAGGCACATAGTCAAGGTGGGCTCCTCTCTCGCCGCGCTCATTCCCGCCGCGATAGTGAAGCAATTGAACCTCAAATCCAAGGAATCGGTTTTCGTGAGCGCGAAAGGCAACACGATTACGATTAAAGTCAATTCTTCGGCAGGTTGAAAAACATGCCCGCTGACAAGCGCGTAGAGTGCGTCGCACGCGGCAGCGTGCAAGGCGTTTTTTACAGGGCGCTCGTCAAGCAGAAGGCGTCAATGCTCGGCGTCAAGGGCTACGCGCGCAACGAGGCGGACGGCTCGGTGCGCATAGCCGCCGAGGGAAGCGAAACCGCGCTCCGCGACTTTTTGCGCCTGATAAAAGTGGACGACGGACGCCGCCGCGTCGAAGGGCTGGAAGTTAAGTGGCTGGACGCGAAAAACGAGTTCGATTCTTTCAGCATCGGCTGAAAGCGCTGAAAATTTAGTCTTCCTTCTTTGCCGCGGCTTTGGCTTCCTTCTCGAATTCCGCGATGTCGCGGCGCACGAGCTCGCGAATCAAGTCCTGCACGCTCGGGAACTTCCTCTTTTTTTCCGCGTGGTCCTTGATTTCCCAGTCTGTGGGGAACGTGACCAAGAAAGACTCAGAATCGCCAGCCAAACTTCATGCACCTTGGATAATTCAAAAGTTTAAATTTAACGCCATATTTAAGCATATGCTTCAATACGGAAAAAGGGAGATCCAATTATTCCAGTATTCCCCCCGTTTTTTCCCGCGTTTACAATAGATTTTCATAGTTTTCGGGGCAAAGGTTTTTAAATGACGAGCGAATGGTGATTTTGAAATATTCTGATAAAAAGAGGCGATGGGTTTGGAGGATTTTGTAAAAGAAGCGCTCGGAAAATCGCCCACTGTCGCAGTGCGCGGCAGCGGGGAATTTGACGAAATCAAAATCAAGGTCATAGGCGTAGGCGGCGGCGGCAACAACACGGTCAACCGCATGAAGCGCCTCGAAGTCAAGGGCGCCGGCCTCATCGCGGTCAACACGGACCGCCAGCACTTGAACATGCTTGACGAAGGCATCAAGAAGATACTCATCGGAAGAAGCGTTACGAAGGGCCTGGGTGCGGGAGGCTTCCCGGACATAGGCATGAAGTGCGCGGAAGTGGACCGCTCGCAACTCGAGGAAGAGCTCGCGGGAACGCACTTGGTCTTCCTTTGCGCGGGCATGGGCGGCGGCACCGGTTCCGGCGCGGCGCCCGTAATCGCGGAAGTCGCAAAGCAGCAGGGCGCGATAGTAGTCGCGATGGTCACCTACCCGTTCGCCCTCGAGCGCGCGCGCGTGCAAAAGGCCGACGAAGGCATCCAGCGCCTGCGCGAAGTCGCGGACAGCGTAATCATACTCGACAACAACCGCCTCGTGCAAATCGTGCCGAACCTGCCGATGAACCAGGCGTTCCTCGTCGCGGACGAGATTCTCGCCAAGGCAATCGGCGGCTTGGTGTTCACCATCACGCAACCCTCGCTGGTCAACATCGACTTTGCGGACGTGCGCGCGATAATGGGCCGCGGCGACGTGGGCTTCATCGCGGTGGGCACGGGCAAGGGCCCGGCCAAGGTTGAGGACGCGGTGGACGGCGTGCTGAAGAACCGCCTGCTCGACGTTGACTTCACGGGCGCCAAGGGCGCGATAATCCACATAGCGGGCGGGGCGGACCTCACGCTGGGCGACGCGATTCGCGCCGGCGAGATGGTCACCGAACAGATGGACCCGCAGGCAAGCGTCAAATGGGGCGCGCGCCTCATTCCCTCGTACGACGGCAAGATTGAAATAACCGCCATCGTGACGGGCGTGAGTTCCGCGCAGATAGTCGGAAAGACCGCGCCCAGGAAGCAACAGCAAAAATCCACGGCTTACGACATCGAAATCGTAGGCTAGGATTTGAATCCCGTTCACGGGCCCGCGATTGTTTTTTCGGCGGGCCTGGAAAAATCAGGATAGCAACTAGCAACGATAGTCGCGGAGGAGTCTCGACCGCTCCGATCCGCTTGAAAAAGAGTATAACCCACTGGAGTAAAGGAGGAGGAGAATATGCAGGGACTGGTGGCTGACGCGCTCAAGGGATGCGGCGCAACGGCTCAAACTGGAGAAAAGAAATTCCAACCCGCGGACGTCCGCATTGCGGTAGTCGGCGTGGGAGGCGGCGGGACCAACACCGTGAACCGCCTGAAGAAGATGGGCATCACGAGCGCCAAGACCATCGCCGTGAACACGGACCAGAAGCACCTGCAGAGCATCGAGGCCGACAAGAAGGTCTTGATCGGCGGCAGCATGACGCGCGGCATGGGCGCGGGCGGCTTCCCGGAAGTCGGCCGCAAGTGCGCCGAGGCGTCCCGCGAGTATTTTGCGGAGCTGCTGAAGGACACGGAACTCGTCTTCATAACCGCGGGCATGGGCGGCGGCACCGGAACGGGCGCGGCGCCCGTAATCGCGGAAGTCGCAAAGCAGCAGGGCGCGATAGTAGTCGCGATGGTCACCTACCCGTTCGCCCTGGAAAGGGCGCGCCTCGAAAAGGCGGATTGGGGCCTCGACCAGCTCACCGAGGCATGCGACACCGTGGTCATAATCGACAACAACAGGCTCGTGTCATACGTGCCGAACCTGCCCATGAACCAGGCGTTCGCGGTTGCGGACACCCTCGTGGCGCGCAGCGTGAAGGGCATCGCGGACACCATAATGCTGCCCTCGCTCGTGAACATCGACTTCGCGGACCTCCGCATGATAATGGGGAACGCGGGCGTGGCCATGATTAGCGTCGGCGAAGGCAAGGGCAACAACAAGGTGGACGACGTGATAAAGAACACGCTTGAACACCCGCTGCTCGACGTCGACTACACGGGAAGCAAGGGCGCGCTCGTGCTCGTGCACGGCGGGGCGCAGCTCACGCTGGGCGACTCCATCAAGATCGGCGAAGGCATCACGGAAACGTTCGACAACAACGCCTACGTGAAGTGGGGCGCGCGCATCGAGCCCGAGTTGGGCGACAAGGTGATAGTGACGAGCATCATCACCGGCGTCACGAGCCCGCACGCCATGGCCAAGCAGGAGCGCAAGCGCAACGAGTTCAACGAAGCCGTGAACGTTGCCAGCATACAGTTCTAGACCCCTTTAGGGGGCGTTTGCCCCCATTTTCACTTTTTCTCGCTTTTCGCCGATGCCCCAGAGGCAAGGAAAGGTTTTAAACGCGCGAACGAAAGAATTATTGGGCAATTAAATTCAAAAGGGGTCGGCTCGAAGATGAAGCGTTCGAACGATTTGGTTTTCTGGGCGGTTTTGGCGGTCCTCGCGGTCGCTGCCGTATGGTTTTTGAGCCAGCAGCCCGCGCAGGGCGGCGGGCCGCAGTCGGACCTGCAGGGCGCGTCCGTTTCGCCCACGCCGCAGCCCTCGCCGTATTATTACAACGAGTATTCGGGACCGCAGCCCGTTGAGGCAAGCGGCGCGTCGTTCACGTGCGAGAAGACAACTAGCATCCGCGGAGACCAAGGACGCATCGCCTACGGCTGCACGCCTGAAAACGCGGGCGACTCGCTTGCAATCATAGTCTTCATGCCCGTCACCGCGACGGCAGGCAATTATTCCTCCTACCAGTTCGCTGACGAGGAGCAGTACGAGCCCGTGATCCTGACTTTCGACAGTTCGAACGAGAGGGCGACGATTGACTTCCACGTTACACGCGAAACCGGGATAAAAGCGCCCGATGTAAAATTCGTCGCCGGCACTTCGACCGGGATTGAAGGCGGCGCGGGTGAGGCTGAATACCTGAAACTCAAGGACGAATACCTGAAGTCGGAAGAGTTCAAGCAGCTGCTCATGCAGATGCCCGTTGCGAAAATGACGGACGCCGACTTGGATGAATTGGGCGGCAAGCTCGGCGCCGCGTGCCTGTTGAACACCAAGGGAACCGGCGGCATGGGCATAAATTTTGACGGGGGGACAACGTTCGACGTGGAAGGCCCGGCAACGGCATTCAACTCGCAAGTCAACAGCCGGTTCGTGGCTTACACGGTTTACGCAGACACGGTCACGGTCAATGGAGGCGACTTCACGCAGAAAACCGGTACCGGCGTGGAATTCGGCGCCAACACCAACCTGAACGTTAGGCTTAACGGCGCGACCGGCGAAACGACCAAAAAGTCTTACACGGTGCCGGCTGGCGGGCAGAAGCTGTGGTCGGTAATCGCGGGCATTTACGAGGACGTCAGCGCGATAGAGGAGTACGGCACGATAATCGCGCGCCAGCGCACTCTCGACACGCGCATCGAGGATTTCCGCCAGAAGGCGCAGCTCGAAATAAAGAAGTACCTCCTAGGCAAAATCGTGGAAAGCTACTCCGCTTTCCAGGAAAGCGAGGCAATCACCCTCGACCCCGTGGAATTGACCGAACTCAATCCCACGAAAATCGTGACTTTTGACATACCCGCGGCGACGCTTCCAGTCATTGCCGACGCCATAAAGAATGGCAAACCACAAAGGGATGGCTGGGATGCGTCCACAAGCGGCGTGCCCCCAAGCGACGTGCACTATACTTATGACGACCAAGGCGCGCACGGCGTTATAACACTAGATTATTTGAGAGAGTCAAATTACGAGGGCGGCTTGCTGAAAAAGAACGACTTTGACATTCAAATAAAGCTGCTTACGGCGCTGGACCTGAACGAGAAAGCCACGTATAGCTTGCACGTAAGCGTGAACCACGCGGCAGGCACGATAACTGCCAACCCGGCCGTGGTGAACTTCCAGTTCCTGTCCGGAAGCATGGCGTACTACAAGCCCGTGCAGATAACGATAACGAACCCATTGCCGGTTGCCGTGCATATTACCGGTTGCGGCTTGGAAAACTTCGAGGTCGATGCAAAGTCCTCGCAGCAAGCCACGCTTGGAGGAAACAACGGGTACAACGCGGACAGCCCGAGCGACGACAGCAGAACCTGCGTCCTCCAGCAGAACGGCGTCGAGTTGAAGCCTTTCGACGCCTCGACGGGCACGCACGTGTTCAAGGGCGTCAAACCCAACATCGCCCCGGAAACCATCCCCGGCGGGTGAAGGAACAGGATTAAAGGACGGCCGGCGTCAGTCTTTCGCGGCTATGACGACACTGTCCCAGTCTGACTAAAGTATGACGACCGAGGTAGCTACCGAGCCGCTAAGGCTTCAACTGGTGAAGCACGCGGAAAGCCTTAGCGGCGAGGCAAGAGCCGCATGGCGAGGAAAGAGCCGCGGTAAAAAAGAAAAGCCTTAGCGGCGAGGCAAGAGCCGCAGTAATTAGGTGATGCTTAAATGGGCAAGTACATCTTGACTGCTTTCCTGAAGGAGAAGCTAGCGAAGGACGGGTGGCGGGTCTGCGTGCGCAACTACGAGCCGAGCCACCACGCCGTGCTCATCCGCGCCGAGAAAAAGAAGAAGTTCCTGGTAATCGTCCTCATCGGGCGCGCGCCGAACCTCCTCGAACGGTTCATGGGCGGCCGCGATTACTTCCCGCAGCGCCTAGCGGTTTACGCCGCCGAAGACAGGCGCGACGAAAAGAAGGCGTCGAAGTGGATCGGCGAGTTTGCCAAGAAACGGGGCATGAAAATCGACGAGAAACTCGGCGACCGCACCTGCTATCTTGACTAGCAGGACAAAATGAACCGCTTTGCCGCCGCGTCATCCAGCCTCGCGTAACCGACGCGCTCGAATTGTATCACGCTCCACCGCTCGAGCGCGCCGCACGCGGCCTCGCAGCAGCCCTTGCGGACTTCGAGGCTCTTCGAATCGAACGAGCCGTCCTCCCGGAAAGGCTCGCGGGGCACGAGCAATTCCGCGGGAATCGCCTCCGCGCATGAAACCCACTGTATCTTCTTGGGCACGGGTCCGTCCTTTTCCAGCGCACCCTCCAAAACGTTGCCCTTGCCCAGCAGCTTTACGTTGCACAAGTCCTTCAATCGGAAGACCTCGCCTTCGGCGAGCGCGGCCGCATCAACGCCGTCAATCCAGACTTCGCCTTTAACCGTAGCCTTCCTGAAGCCGAGTTCGCGGGACGGGTGCTTGCGCAGCACCACTTGCCGGTCTAATCCCTTGACTTGCAGCTTGACCGGGTTTGCGACGAAGAAATAGTGCTCGCTCACGGGCTCGAGCAGCTTGCGGTTCTCGGCGAGGAGCGCGTCGATTGGCGGGTTGCTCTCGACTTTGCTCAAGCCGAACGAAAGAACGAACGACTTTATCGCCTCGGGCAGGATGCCGCGGCGCCGCAGGCTTCGCAGCGTCAGCAGGCGCGGGTCGTCCCAGCCCTGAATCTTCTTTTCGTCGATGAGCGGCTTGATTAGGCGCTTGCTCAGCACGTTGCCCCGGATGTTCAGGCGCGAAAAGTCGTAAATGAGCGGCTTGCGCATGCCGAGCTTTTCCACGATGCGGTAATACAGCTCGTCGCGCAGCTCGTATTCTTTCGAGCGCAACGCGTGCGTCACGCCGTCCAGCGAGTCGGAAATGGAAACCTCGAAATCATAAGTCGGCCAAACGCGGTATTTTTTGCCGTGCCGATAGTGCGGCGCGTCAAGCACGCGGAAGAGCGTGGGGTCGCGCATGACGGTGTTGTCCGAGGACAGGTCACCCTTGAGGCGCAAAACCGTTTCGCCTTCCTTCGCCGAGAACAGTTTCTTCCAAAGCGCGGAATTCTCCGCAACGCTCCGGCCGCGGCACGCGCACGCTTTTTTGGATTCGCGCCCGGCGGCGATTTGCTCCCGGCTGCAAGCGCACAGGTACGCGTCGCCCTGCGCTATCAGCTGCTCGGCTTTCGCGTACAACTCGCCCATCCTGTCCGAAGTGAAGCGCACGCTTGAAAACGAGAGGCCCAGCCAAGTCAGGTCCGCCTCGATTGCGGAAACGAATTCCAACTGCTCCTTTTCCGGGTTCGTGTCATCAAAACGCAGCAGGCAGTTGCCGCCGTAGGCAACGGCCGCCTCGTGCGACAACAGCGCGGCCTTGGCGTGCCCCAAGTGCATCCAGCCGTTGGGCTCGGGCAGGAAGCGCGTGACCACGCCGCCCTGCACCGCGCCCTCGAGGACAATGCCTTTTTCTTCTTCCTTCTTCTCGGCGAAAACGAAGCCCTTGAGTTCTTCCTCGATTTCGCTTTTTGGCATTGCATTGACGCCGTCGACAACCGTAATGACTTCCGCCAGCGTCTTCTTCATATCCTTCTTCGCGTCGGGGAACTCTCCGATTACTTTTCCCACGACGAACTTGGCGTCCGCCCTGCCGTAGTCGGAGGCGTTCTTCAAGGCGTGCTTGCGTGCGGTTTCGCGCAAATCCATACGCACTAGTAACAGGCAACGGGTTTAAAGCGTTTCCCGAACTAAACGAAATAACCGAAAAACAAGGGAAAAACATGAAGGAATACAACGCTGCGCTCAAGGCCGCCAGGCGGGCGGGTACGCTGATGAATGCCAACTTCAAGAAGGGCCTAGCCGTGCGCTACAAGGGCGGCGTCGAGCCGGTCACGAAAGTAGACTTGGAAGTGGAAAGGCTGTACAAGCGCGCCTTCGCGAAATTCGGCCACTCGTTCCTCGGCGAGGAGACGAAAAGCGTCGCGGGCGACGAGTACTGCTGGATAATCGACCCGATTGACGGCACGAGCAACTACGTTTCGGGAATTCCGTTTTACAACACGAGCGTGGCGTTCGCCAAGGGCGACGAGGTGCTGTTCGGCATAGTTTACAACCCTTTCACGCGGGAATTGTTCCACGCGGAGAAGGGAAAGGGCGCATTCCTCAACGGCGAGCGGCTGCGCGTGAAGGACGAAGGGGTGACAAAACGCAGCTTCCTGACTTTTTGCGCCGCGGGTTTCGAGGACAAGGAACGCGCGTTCGACGCCTGGAGGCGCCTCAAGTCGCGGCGGTACCGGCAGCTGGGCGCGGCGGCGCTGGAGCTGGCCTTCACGGCCTGCGGCAGGATTGACGGCGTGCTGTTGTTCAAGCCCAAGGCGTGGGACGTTGCCGCGGGAATGCTGCTCGTCCGCGAGGCGGGCGGAAAGGCCGTGAACTTCAAAGGCAAGGACTTCAAGTTCGACGATGACGGCCTGATAGCGGCAGGGCCCAAGACCGCCGGGCAGATACGCAGGGGTTTGCGTTGAAAACCGACGGGCTGGTGCTCGCGTTGCGGCCGCACTTCTGGCTCATGCTCGCGCTGTTCCTGTGCATGGCGGCAATGGTCGCAACGCAAGAGCAGGGAACGCGGTTCCTGCTGTTCGTCGCCTGCACGGGCTTGTTCGTTTGGTTCCTCGCGGCTTACGGCCTCGAATACGACGCGTTCGTGCGGGCGAACGCCAAGAAAAAGAAGAAAAAGAAAATCTAGTATTCTTCGCGCTTCTCGCGCTCGTACAGGTACAGGCTGGCGGCGGCGATGAAAACGATTGCCAAAACAACCCACGGCAGCTCGGGCTGCGTGGGCAGGGGCAGCGCCACGCGGCGGTTGCCGAAGTCGAACTCGAAGTAACCGCGGCTCGCGTTGCCGGAAGAGGACGCGTTGTTCGCTTCAAGCGACTCGTTGCCGGCGGCTGAGCTGGGGTGCGGCGGCAGGATTAGCGGCTCGTTTTCGGAAGGGTTGGCTGAAGGGTTGACCGAAGGCGAGGCGGTCGCGTTCAAAGGCGCGCCCGAAGGCGTGGCGGTGCCCGAAGGCTGGCCGCCCTGCTCGCTTGGCGTTGGCGTGCCCGCCGAGAGCGAGGGCGTTGCCTCCGGTTCAGGCGAGGGCAGCGGCTGGTCGAGCTGGTCCGGGTCGCACGCGTCGCCCACGCCGTCGTGGTCCGTGTCAAGCTGGTCGGGATTGTAAACGCCGGGGCAGTTGTCAAAATCGCATTGCCCGTCCCCGTCGGCGTCGAGGCACTTCGCGGCGAGCGGGAACGCGAGCAGGGCGATGCAAAGCAACGCTAAAAACTTGCGCATGATAATACGGCTTTAACGCCGCAAGAGTTTTTTAAGCCACCGCCGCGCGCGCATTCGCGCTTGCGCACCGGAGCAGCCGCATGGCCGCGTGCCCGCAGACCTGCGCTCCCAGGCGCGGGCGTGCGCCCAACGGCAAATATTTATACCCGCCCATGGTCAAGCAATCAGTTTCAACCCGAGGCAAAAAAAATGGACTTGCTAAGCATAGTGGCCCAACCCAACTGGCGCGAGTTCCTCACGGATTTGGTGGCCAGCGAAGGCATGGACCCTTGGGACATCGACTTGATGCAAATAGCGGACAAGTACCTGGAAACCGTGCGCGCCATGCAGGCGATGGACTTGCGCGTGCCCGCCAACGTGATACTCGCTTCCGCGTTATTGTTGCGCTTCAAGGCCGAGTCGCTGAAAGTCGACGGCTGGGCTGTCGACGCGCAGGAAGAATTCTATGAGGAACGGCAGCTCATACCGGAAGAGCTGCCCGACCTGGTTTTGAAGCCGAACAGGCCGCGCCCCCGCAAGGTGACGCTTGACGAGCTGATCGAGGCGATGGGCGAGGTGATGAAGCGCGGGCGCAGGCTGCCGGTGCGCCAGTCGCGGCCGACCGTCTTGAACGTGCAATTGCCGCAGCAGGCGATGAACGAGCGCATGCGCAAGACCATGGAACTCGCGTCCAAAATCAAGGACGGCGAGGACGTCTTGTTGTTTTCCGCGCTGCTCGACGCGGCGGGCCGGCAGAGGGGGCGCATCGCCTTTCACCTGCTTCCGGTCATGCACCTCGTGCAGGACGAGCGCATGCTCGCGTGGCAGGACGAGACTTTCGGGGAAATATTCATCCGCGTGCTCCCCGAAACCGCGGACGGGAGTGAAACCGCGGCGCAAACGGCGCAGCAAAGCGCTTAAAAAAGGGGTTTCAGTAACGGTGACAGGGGTGCATTGTTGATGGGCGAAAAAAGGGGTCAGGCTTTCGAGACGATGATGCTGGTCATCAGCGTCATAGTCGCAATCGCGATTCTGGGCATACTGCTGAGTTTCCTCAGTGGAATCACCATCATCGGCGCCGACGCGGAGCAAAAACTGCCCCAAAACGTCAAGAGCATTTATAGCGCGGGTTACGGCGTGAAAGTCGAGCAGTCGATTGACTTCAGGATGGGCAGCACGATAACCGCCAAGGACTTGACGAGCAACTCGTTCCCCGAATCTGACTTGTACGTGGAATGCGCCGACGACGCGTCGGCAATTTGCGGGACCGGCGAGGACACCGCCATAACCATCATCGAGAACCCGGGCAGCATATTCGTGAACAAGGCAATCAAGGCCTCGGTCGCGGTCTGCCAGTATCCCGGCAAGGACGCGGCCTACCTCGTGGTAATCGGCATCCGCGACAAGGTTGCAGCCGTCCGGTCGAAGTGCATGGGTTGAAAATGAAGCGCGCGGCTACCGAGTGGACGCCCATCTACCTCGTGATAGTCGCCGCCATCGCCCTCATCCTCCTGGTCACCTTCATCAAGCCCTTGCTCCGCCAAAGCGGCGAGGCGGCGACCGAGGAAACCGAGGCGGCGAAACAAGTTGCCAGCGCGGCGCTGTTCCTGTTGACGGTGAAGCGCTAGCATGGCGGGCCTGCGTCCGCGGTTGTTGAGGGCGCAAGTTGACGCGCCCATCGAGTTGTTCGTCGCCATAATCGTGCTCATGGCGAGCATGAGCCTCGCGTTCTACCTGATGCAGCAGACGGACGAGGGCAAGTGCACCGCCCAGCTGCGCACCGAAACCGAAAAGCTGCAGTCCGCGATGCTCGACGTGGCGCTCGCGTCTCCGCCCACTTCGCGCACGGTCGCGTTCGAAATGCCGCGGTGCGGCAAAATCAACGTGCAAATCCTCCAATTCGTGTACTACTCGGAACCCGAATACTGCCGCGCGTGCCCGTCGCACTACGGCGGCTGCTGGCAGATAATCCCGGTGTCCATCGACCGCGACGGCAAGTACACCACGGTGAGCGACGCCGTTTCTTGCATACAAATGTCCGGCGACATGCGGCTGGAGGCCGACGAGACGTGCGGCGCGCTGAGCGGCAATCCGTGCCCCGTGGACGCGCCGGACTGCGGCAGCGGAGTCACGGGGATAAGCAGCAAGGTGTGGAACGGCAACCCGGAAGACTCGCCCTCGCGCTGGGTGACGTTCGGCAAGCAGGATACCACGGTTTACCGCATCACGCTCACGAAGACCACCACGCTAATCGGCCACGAGGGAGAGGCGGGCTCAATAAAGATTTGCATCCGCAACGCGAACGAACAGCAGGCGTGAACCCCAGCCAATTAATCGGCTGAAAACGCGGTAGGGATTGCACGCGGCGGGATTGAACCGCTTAAATATGCAAGGCTGCCAATCAACTGGCCGCGAAGCCTCGGGGATTTCGGCATTTTTAAGGATTCCTCCTTAAAACTCACACCCGAATTTCCCGGGGCGCGAAACGGCAACCGCAACGAAACCATCGCTGCGATAACCCCCCCCGAATTTCCCGCTTTTGTTACTACGCAATTGTAACTACTTTAAAGTAACATTTAAATACCCTGGTTGCGAGTTGTTTTGTATATACGGGCGTGTTTGCGAATGAAGTTCGGTTCCATTTTGCTCGGTCTTGCTTTCGTCGTCGCTAGCGCCGCGGCAACCAACTGCTGGGAGATTTACCAGATGCCAATCGGCCAAGTCGGCTATCAGGCGTGGTTGTGCACTTCTTCGCAAGTCGTGGGTTATTTCTGGAGCCCTTCGTGGTCGGGTCCGTTCAATCAAACGTTGCACGGTCAGATTCAATCGACTACGCCTCCAAGTTACGGTTCGGGCACTTACCGCGTTTATTTGCAGTCGTTCACTTACAGTTCTCCTTACCCCGCGGTTTTGAAGTGTTACAAGCGCATGGGCAACCCCAACAGT
>PFPF01000048.1 GCA_002792915.1 Candidatus Micrarchaeota archaeon CG_4_10_14_0_2_um_filter_60_11
GAAGCGGTCGGTGGACAGTATTGCGCCGTTCTGGTCGCTCAGCTGGAAAACGAGTTTCGCGTAATTCGAAGGCATGCCGGCGAGCGCCTGGCTTAACAGGGAATCAATGCCCGTCGCGCCCAGCTCGAGGGGTTGCGTGAACTCGGACGCGCCTATTTCCTTCGTGTTGTTGTGCCACAATGTTTCCTGGAACACCACTTGCCCGTCGGGCGAAGAGACTTTCAGGAACGGGTAGGCGGATGACTTGAAGATTTTCGCGGTCGCGCGCAGCTTGAAGGTCTTGCCCAGCGCGACGGTAAAACCGTTCGAGTAAACCGCGCCCTCGCTCTCGAACGAAATCGAGAGGCACGCGTCGTTGTTGCAGGTGGTGCGGCCTTCGGTGACCGGGTATTCCACGCCCTTGGTTTCGGCCTGGCAGTCGCCGCGGCTTCCCTTTGACTGCGAATAGTTGAGGTAGGAATCAACGGGGTAGCGGTACCACAGCCCGTTCTTGACCGCGTACGCGCGGTAGTAAACCGAGAGCGCGTCGCGCTGCGTGGCGGTCGGGCGCACGAACACGCGCGCCTTGAACGCCTTCACGCCGAAAACCGACTCGTCGTACTCGACGTTAACCCACTTTGCTTCGCTACCCGCTTGGTCGAACGAAGAGCAGGAAGCGTTCTGCCTATATGCTGCGCCGGCGGTAATCACGGCTTCCTTGGGCTCGTCATAGTAATTGATTGCAACCGCATCCTTGGCAACGGTTTCCGCGTTGCCCACGCGGAGATAGAATCCGGACTTGTCCGCACCCGACGGCAGGTTCACGGTGATGACCACGTCGTAATAGGAGCCGCGCTCGACTTCGGTCTTTTCGGGCACTTCGGCCCCGGTTTCCGCGTCGTAAAGCTTCACGCTCACCACGCCCAGCTGGTCCGCCATCGCGGTGGGCACGAGCTCGAGCGTGCGCTTTGAAGTCTGGCCCGTCGAGACGGTTATCGCCTCGGACGCGTAGGAAGCGTAACCCGAAGCCGTGGCTTTCAGCACGAAAGGCTTGTTTGCGCGCACCTTGAGCGTGCAATACGACTGGCTCGCGTTGCCGGCGGGCGTGGTGCAGTTCGCGGCCTGCTTGTCCGAAACGAACGCGGTTACGCGCGCCTGCACGGTTTTTTCCTCCTTGTGCGACGCATCAACCGCCTTGACTTGGATGAAGCCGTAAGTCGGCTCCAAGTTGACCGTCGCGGAAGCGTCGCTCGAATAGGAAACGGTGAAGGAATCGCCCGTGCCGTGGGAAGAGCCCTTGGCCGCGCTCGCGCGCAACTCTTCCAGCGGCAGGCCCGAAAACTCCGTGATTCCGTCTTCCGCGGTTTCCTGGTCCGGCATGCCTAGCGCGAATCCGTCCGCGGTCGACAGCGTGACGCGCGCGTACTCCGCGCGCCCGCCGTCCGCGTCGAAAACGGTTATGCCCGCCTTTCCGTTGTTGCCGGGAACGAGCGCGTCCAGCGCTATCGCCTTGGAGTCGCCGGGCTTCACGCTTTTCTCGACGAGAGGCAGGAACCCGTCGGCCCAAACCGCGGCGTAAGCCGAAACGGTGGAAAGCATTTCAAACACGGCTTCGCCCGCGGCGTCCGTGTCCTGCGAACCCAGCAGCACGAGTTGGCCGTCCGTCGAATAGAGCTTCACGGACGCGGACTGAATCGGGTCGCCGCCGCGGGTCTTGACGGCGAAGCGCACCTGCTCGGTGTCGCCTTGCGACTTCTTTTCCAGTTGCACGCGGAACTCCGTGTCGTGCGTTGCTGAAACCGTCTGGTAATCCTGCTCGAGCCCGCCATTGTACGAACGGTAGGCCGAGTCGTCCGGCTCTACGAGTACGTAAACGCGGACGCCCGCGGTCACTCCGTTGAAGCGCACCGAACCGTCGGAAGCCGAGTAATCCGCGGAAAGCGTTCCGCCGGAATCCGCGTCCATGAGGGTAACGCGCGCCTTGGCTGCGTCGCCCTTCCCGTTCTTCACGAGCACGAGGACGCTGCTTTCGAGCTCCTTGCTCCCGCCCTGGTCAACTGGCGTGTCCGCGTCGCTGGACAATTGTATGGAGCACTCGCCCTTTGAAGCAAAACAAGTTGCGCGTTCGGGCGTGAAGCCGTCGCGCGTCACGCGCACGTTGAACAGCTCGCTCTCGTCCGAGAACTCGATGTACGCCGCGCCGGCAGAATCCGTCTGCAATTCGCGCACGCGGCCGGTCGCCTGGTCTACGAACGCGATGGAAGCGTTGCCTATGGGCGCGCCGTCCGCGTTGGAAACGAAAACGGTAATCTTGGGCTTCTCGGCGGAAACGGGCGACAGCAGGACGCTTGAAGCCACGACGCTTGAACCCGCGACCGGAATCAGGGGCAGAGTTGAAGTCGAAGAATTGAACCCGTCCTTGGAAATCTTGACGACTGCTTCGGAACCAGCGGGCAGGCCGTCAAATTTGGCTATGCCGGACGCGTCCGTAAGCGCCTGCAGCGACTTGTCGCCCGCGCTCAAGGACACTTTGGCGCCAGCCACGGGCGAACCGTCAACGCCGGAAACCACGGTGACCTGCAGCGAGACGCCCGCGGGCTGCAAAAGCACGAAGGCGAGGCCGCCCAACAAGAGCAGGGCTATCAGCGCGGCCACCGGGAACGATGGAACGCCCCGCTCTTCCAGCGGGCTGACGAACCAGTCGCCGATCGGCGCGCCTTTTTCTCCGAGCCAGTCCACGAAAGAATACCATTTTTCCTCCAAGACGGAGTAGAATCCCGCGGCGCTTTCGCGCAAACCTTCGAAGAAGCCCATGAACAAGATTGGCTCTGCGAGGTATAAAAACTTGTTATTTGGCTGGGGCGGGCGAGGCGGTTTTAAACCGCGGCGGTTAATCAACTGGATGCCCGAAGTTGATGGAAAAACACTCGCCGCGCTGGCGATAATCGTTCTAGCGGCAGTCGCCTTCCTCGCGCTGCAAAAACCCGCGGAAATCACGGGACCCGCGGCCAACCAAACCGCCTTTTACTCAGGGGAATTCGTCCTGCGGGTGCAGGCGCAAAACGGAACGGCAATCCCGGGCGCGCAAGTCAACTACTCGCTCGACGGAAAGAACGGCGGCGGCTTTACGAACGAAACGGGGGAAATCCCGATAAGCATAACGCGCCCCGGGCTGCTTTCGCTTCGCGTCGCAAGGGACGGGTTCCAAACCGCCGTCGTCACCATACTCGCGACGCGCAGCACCGCAGCCATAAAACTCAAGGAGGCGCGGCCTGCGGCTGCCGCGCTGGAAGCGATTGAAACAAGCGCGGCCGTTGCGATAACCGCGCGCGGCGCGGGCGGCGAGGCAATTGACGCGGGCGTGGCGCGCGTCTACGATTTGGACACCGCGCACCTGCTCGGCGAAGCCGCGCTGTTGGACGGGAAGGCGGAGTTGGAGGGGCTGCCCGCGGGCGTGACCGCTTACATAGTGGCGGAAGCCGACGGCTTCGAGCCGTTCGACGGCTCAAACCGGGCACAAGTGCTCAACGCGGGCACCTTGTTTGAGGCAATCCTCGAAAAACGGGGCGTAGTTGGGACGCGGCTGCGCTGCCTTGACGCCAACGGAAAGAAAACCGCGTGCATCATGACGTTATTCAAGCCGCCGGCAGTCGAGCTCGAGTCGTCGTTCACGCAAGGCGAGTGGCTGCCAAAGCTGGGCGAAGGCGCGTATTACTTCGTCGGCGAGGCGGACGGATATCTTCCCGCGAACAGCGGGCTGTTCGGCGCGGGAGAAGACGCGCAGGCGGTGCTGCAAACGCCCACGAATGAAAACGCGGCCAAGCTGTCGGTTACCGCTACGCGCGCCGGCAAGCCGCTTGCGGCAAGCGTGCTGGTGCGAGGCGTTGACGGCTCCTTCGTCACGGCCGAACAAAAGGCGCCCGCCTCGTTCACGCTCGCAAAGGCTGCGTACAAAATCACGGTACAGGCGGGAGGCGCAAAGCGGTCCGAACGCGTGCAACTCGGCGAGGACAAGGCGGTGGAATTCGTTTTCGAGGAGGGAAAAGCATACGTGAACGCGAGCGTCACGCCCGCCGTGAACGCAACCATAACGGTAATAATCGACGGCGCGAAAGCCGCGGAAGGCAGGCCCGGCGAATTGATTGAAATGCCCGCCGCCAAGGCCGCAACAGTGCGCGCCGAGGCAGTTGGGCGCATACCCGTTGAAAAACAGGTTGCCGCAATCGCCGAGGGAAGGACGGCAACCGTGCGGCTAGAACTGGAATCCGAAGCCAAGGCGCCGGCGAAAACAAGCGCCAAATTCATCAAGGCAGCTTACGCAAACGGCACGGCGGTCGCCGAGCTGCAAGAAGGCGGGGAATACTCCCTGTTTTTTGAAATCGTTCCAAGCCGCGGCAGCCGTGACGCGGGCTTCGCAATCGCGGTCAACGGCGGCACAATCAAGGGATACCCGGCGGGCGCGCAAGTGAAAAAATCCTCGGTGATGAACGCGCCTTCCGCGGTTTGCACGGACCTGGCGCAGGATTCGGCGCTGTCGGATTCCGTGAAATGGGTTGACTCGCGCTTCCCTGCCGCGAGCAAGACGCTGGAATACAAGGTAAACGTTTCAACCGGCAGCCGCGAGTTGCGCGTGGGCTACCGCGGCTACTCGGTGGACAACGGCTCTTTTGACCGGGACCCGCAGGACCCGTCGCTCGGCAGCGCGGAATCAACCGGCGAAAAGGCGGGCTGTTACGCCGCGTTCAAGGACTTTTCAATTCCCGTGAAGGGAGCCAATGTTGCGCAGGCAAACGCGACGGCTGGAAACAAGTCGAACGCCTCGCAAGGCGTGTTCGTTGAAAACGGCTCGCTGAAGGCGGGCGCAACGCGGCTTGACTTCAGCATCGACGCCGTGCTGCCCGCGGACGCGGTCCCGTTCTCGATGGAGCCGCAAAGCGGGTGCAGCTTCCTTTACTCGTTCAATTCCACGAGCGGCGCGCACGACTGTTACTCGTACGCAAACGGGTTCGTCAAGCTGGACGCGTTCAAGGCGGGCTGCCCCCTGCAAGTCAAGGGCGACAAAATCGAGGGCGACGCTTCGGCAACCTTGGTCGTGACGGGCAGCTGCGTGAAGAACACGCTCGAAATTCCGCTCGGGCAGGCTGCGCGCCTCGAAGAGTCGATACTCGTGACGCCGACGGACTTGGGTTCGGGCGACGGCACCGCCAAAATATTTTACCTGATTGACGAAAGGCAAACAGGGCAAAGAACCGCGGACGCGGGAGGCAAGTCGATCGCGTTGCAAAAATCTTCCGTGCGGGCGCTCTCGTGGAAGGGTTCGGGGACGCTGCCGTTGAAAAGCGGGGGCGAAACGATTGCGACGCTGTCCTACCGCTACAAGAAATCCTACTTCTCGGGAAAAGGCGGCGTCGGAGGGGAACGCATCACGAGTTGCGGCGACTGGCTTTGTTGCGCGAGGGCGTGGTGCAACCAGGACGCGTTCAAGCAGGCCGTTGAAAAATTCAAGGCGCGCGCAGGCGAAGTCGCGCAGCGGACCGCGTTCAGGAACGGCGCGGGACAGCCGCTCGCGGCGCTTGGGCTGCAGGCGTTCGAATACGTCACGGTCGCGCAGGTGACCGAGGGCGCGGCCGCGCAATTGAAGTCGCTGGGATTCGAAACCGGCGGAAGCGCCTCGCTTGCCGGCGAAGCGTGCGCAAGCGACGCGCCAAAAGTGCTGGAATTGAAGGCATCCACGTCGGACGGCGTGAACTGGGCTTACTCTTCGCGCACCCTCTCGCTGGAGCAGAACCTGGACGCCGCGTCAAACAAGCCGGAGCTGTGCGGATTCCTGCACGCGGAGAACGCGACCGTAACCAAGACCGCGGCTGCCTCGATGGCCTCGCTGAACCAGGTGAAGGACGGCGTTGCAACGCCCGTGCCCAGCTTCTTCACGGATGTGGCGGGAGTGAAGGCCGCGTGCCTTGCCGCCGTTTCAACGGCTTGTGCCGAACACTCCGGAAAAATGGTTAGCCTGCCCGCGCTCGCGCCTGCCCCGCTTTACGCGCAGGTGAACTGCGTGCCCGCGGCGGGAAAATGCGTCCCCGTGTGCACGCCAACGCAAGGCGACGTGCAAACCGTGCCCTACCAAAACAGGGCGTACCTGCTCTTGCGCTTCGGCTTGACCGAGGCTTGCACCGGCGTTCCGCCCGCGCTGGAAAAAGTTTTTACGGGCGCAAAGCCATTCCAATTCATGGGCCTGCTTGACAGTTACATGGGCGGCTTTTCCACGGCTGCGTTCGGAGGCGCGTTTTACGACTCGCCGCTTGACCCCGCGGGATTCACGCAAGCGCAGGGCCTGCAGGCGCTGCAGGGCGGCTTCACGCCGTGGCCGACGGGGCGCTGAAAAATGGAGTTCGCTCGGCTCGCCGAAGCGTTCGAAAAACTCGAGGCGAAAACCTCGCGCCTCGAAATGACCGCCGACTTGGCGGAGCTGCTCAACGGCGCGCCCGAATCGCAAATCGGAAAAATCATTTACCTGCTGCAGGGCGTAATCGCGCCGCCCCACAGGGGGATAGAGCTGGGCGTGGCGGAAAAGCTCTGCATCGACGCGCTGGCAACGGTGACCGGGCAGACCGAGCGCGCCATCGAGGCGTCCTACCGCAAGACGGGCGACTTGGGCGGGACCGCGCGCCTCCTGCTTGAGGAGCGCAAACAGCGCTCGTTGGGCGCTTCACAGTTAAGCGTGGCGAAAGTGCACGACAACTTTTACAGGATTGCAACGGCTTCAGGCCAAGGCAGCCAGACCGCGAAGACGCGGCTGCTCGCGGAACTGCTTTCGAACGCCTCGCCCATCGAGGCAAAGGCGATAACGCGCTTCGTCACGGGCCGCCTCAGGCTGGGCGTCGGCGAAGCCACGATAATCGACTCGCTGTCGTACGCGAAGGCGGGGGACAAGTCGCTGAGCAAGGAGCTCGAGCGCGCGTTCAACCTTTCCTCGGATTTGGGGCTTGTGGCGGAAACGCTTTATCGGGAAGGAATGCACGCAATCCGCGCCTTCAAACCCACGCCGTTCAACCCCATCCGCCCCGCGTTGGCCGAACGCCTGCCCAGCGCGGCTGAAATAATCGGGAAGCTGGGAACTTGTTTAGCCGAGGGAAAGTACGACGGGCTGCGGCTGCAGGTGCACAAATCAGGCGACCGCGTGGAAATTTACTCGCGCAGGCAGGAGAAGATAACGCACATGTTCCCGGACGTGGTTGCAGCCGCACGCAGGCAAATCAAGGCAAAGGACGCGATTTTCGAGGGCGAAGCCATCAGTTACGACGAGGAAACCGGGCGCTTCCAGGCTTTCCAGGAGACCATAAAACGCAAGCGCAAGCACGGAATCGGCGCGAAGCAAAAGGAAATACCGCTGTACCTGTTCGCGTTCGACTTGATGTACGCGGACGGCAAGGACTACACCACGGTCGCATTCGCGGAACGGCGGGCCGCGCTGAAAGCGCTGGTTTCGGGAAAGGGGCTGATTGAACTCTCGAAGGCAGTGGCGGTCAAGACGCCCGCCGAGCTGGACGCGTTCTTCGAAGAATGCGTGAACGCGGGCCTGGAAGGCGTGATGGCAAAAGACTTGAAGGCGCCCTACGTGGCGGGCAGCCGCAAGTTCGCGTGGATAAAACTCAAGAAGTCTTACGCCGAGGGCTTGGCGGACACGCTGGACGTGGTGGTGGTGGGCTATTACTACGGAAAGGGCAAGCGCACCGAGTTCGGCTTGGGCGGGCTGCTCACCGCAGTGCGCGCCGAACAGCGGTTCAAGACGATTGCCAAGATAGGCACGGGCTTCAGCGAAGCGCAACTGCAGGAACTACGCGACTACCTGACCAAGCTCAAAGTGCCCAAGAAGCCGGACAACGTGGACTCGCTGCTGGAGCCGCACGCGTGGGTGAAGCCCGAGCTCGTGGTGGAAGTCAAGGCGGACGAGCTGACGCAAAGCGAAATGCACACGGCGGCGAAAACCGGCGGCAGGGGGCTCGCATTGCGGTTCCCGCGCCTCATGCGAATCAGGTACGACAAGTCCGCCAAAGAGGCGACGACCGAAAAAGAAGCGCGCGGGTTGTACGAAAGCCAGAAAACCCACTAAAACCGCCGCGGGTTCGTCGCTTGTCGTAAAACGTATTGTTAATAAATTGTTTTTTCGTGACCCGTACGAGGCTTAACGCCTTGGAGAGAGGTGACCAAGTAATGAAAGGTGGAAACAGCATAGGGCCTTGGGCCTTCATCATCGGAATCGTAATCGCCATCCTGGCGGGCTTCATGGGCATGCAGACCAGCCTGATAGTGCTCGCGCTTGCGGTGCTGGGCCTGGTAGTCGGCTTCCTGAACGTGAGCGAGAAGGAAACGATGCCGTTCCTCGTGGCAACCATCGCATTCATGATGGCCGCTTCGAGCCTTGTCGTCGTCTTCGCAGCCGTCGGAATGGCCGGAATCGAAACCGTGATAATGCAGAACATCGGCACATTCGTCGCGCCCGCAGCCGCGGTCGTCGCGATAAAGGCGCTCTACGACATCACGAAGGACAGGTAAATTTCCCAAAAAAGATGCGGCGGGCGTTTGCCCGCCAACCTAATTTTTTATTTTTTTGTTTTTTCAGCCCTTGACGCCCGCGATTATGAGGGGGAACAATATGGACGCATCGCCCTCCACGTTCGCGAAACGGGCGTGCTCTTTCACTTTTCCCCACGACACGGCTTCCTTGACGCGCGCGCCGCTCATCGAGCCGTCGTACTGCGTGCCCGTGGACACGTAGACCGCGTAGTCGAACCCGCCGCGCACGATTTGCATGCCGATTGCGTGGTGCTTTGCCGCGCCCCCGCCCAGGATGATGCCGCCCGTCTTTTCGGATTGCAGCACTATGTCCGCCAGGCGCTTCATGTCGCCGGTCACGTCGATACCGAACTTGGGGTTGTCCTGCTTGAAGAAGAACAGCTGCAAGCCGAACGCGCCGTCCGTTGGCGCGGGGCAGAAAATCGGGATTTCGTTCTTTGCGCACCAGTAAACGAACGAGCTTTCATCAGTCATGCGCTTGCCCAGCTCGTTGAAGATTCGCGTGGGCGACTGCATCCTGCCTTCCTTTTCCTGAAGCGCGAGCATTTCCTTGAAGAACGGCCGGATGAATTTTTCGAAGCCTTCGTAGGCGCTGTTCGGGATTATTATGTTGCCAACGCGGTTCGCCCCCGCGGCGTGCAGCGCGGCGTCGTTTTCGTCGAACGACGCGATTTGAAAGCCGCCCAGCGACTTCATCGCGTCCTCCTCGATCGAGCCCACGTTGGTTATCACGACGTCCACGAAGCGCTCGCGGCACAACTGGGCAAACACTTCGCGCAACCCTGAAGAAACCATGTTGCTGGTGAAAGTCAGGAAAACGGTCGCCTTGGCGGACTTCATTTCCTTGACCACGCGGACTGCCTTAGCAAGTTCGGTGGCCTGCAGCCCGGAGGAAGCGAAGCGCTCCACCAGCTGGGCTGCCGTCAAGCCCTTTTCGACCGCGAAACCCTTTACTTCCTCCATTTGCGACCACCCTTCAAGCGATAATCCAACCAATCGAAAAGCTGGTAACCCAGGTCAAAGCACGCGATTGCGATGAAGAAAACCCAATCTCCCGTAACGAGGCTCAACGCGAGCGCGCCCAAATCCGACAGCAGGCGGTAGCGCGCGATGAAGGACAGCGCGGGGGGAAAGTCCTCAGCCGCGGCTTCCATCCACTCGTCGAGTATTGCGAGCGCGCACAAGAGCGCGAAGAACGCGAGGGGCGGCTGCACGAAGCCGAGCGCAGCAACCGTAACGAAGAACGCGGCTCCCGCCAGGTAGTGCGCGGCCTTGTCCACTTTTCCCGCCAGCAGTTCGCCGGCGACGAGCGCGCACGCTACCGCGGCAAAGGAAGGCGAACGCGTCGCGAGGAAGCCGCCGAGCAAGCCGTACGCCAGCCCCGCGGCGTAGCCTCTGGTTGGCGAAACCTCGCGGTCGGCGAACTTGGCCGCAAAGCCGACGGCAAGGCACAAGACATAATCTAACAACATTCAACTACCAAAGGCGCGGCTGGCGCGGAGAGAATCAAGGACATTCTTTCTTGGCCGCTTTCACGCAGTAATACCGCGAAAACGCGCTTTTAAATCCTCGCACCGCGCGAAAGTTGTTTTAAATTGCGCCAGTGTAAGAAAAGGTGTTGATTGGCCATGAAACTGCTTGAATTGCATTGCGATTACGTGAAATACAAGCCGCTCAAGAAGGCGCTCAAGAGCGCGCCCGAACTGTCCGCGGCGGAAAAGGAAGGCGGAAAATACGAGGACTGCCTGGTCATTTTCGCCTCGTTCGAGAAGGGCGACACGGATGAAGTGGCGGCGCAAGCCGCCCTTGAAGTGAAAAAGAACTTCGGGGAGGTAAAGGCGAAGACGGTTCTGGTTTACCCGTACGCGCACCTGTCCAGCGACTTGGCTTCGCCTGACGACGCGACGCGCCTGCTGAATAAATTTCATGCCGAAGTCCGAAAATTCTGCCCCGAGGCGGGAAAAAGCGTTTTCGGCTATTACAAGGAGTTCGAATTGAAATGCAAGGGGCACCCGCTCGCCGAATTAAGCAAGAGCATCCGCGCGGCTGACGTGGAGGGCTTGGGCGGACGCGAGGTCAAGCTCAAGGAATGCGTGGAAGAGATGGTCGTTTCCGACTCGCTCAAGGCCGAGGAAAAAGTGAAGCCACGTTATTACATCCTGTCGCCTGACGGCTCGCTTGTCCCGGCGAAGGAATTCAATTATTCCAAGAACAAGGATTTGGCGAAGTTCGCGGGCTATGAAACCAGCAAGAACCGCTGTTACGCACAAGAGCCGCCGCACATCGCGTTGATGAAGGAGCACGGCATCGCGGATTACGAGCCGGCTTCGGATTCGGGAAACCTGCGCTGGATGCCCAACGGCGTGCTCATCAAGAAGTCGCTGGAAGACGCCATTAACGGCGTGTGCGTGGACTACGGGGCCATGCAAGTCGAAACGCCCATAATGTACGACTTCGAGCACCCCGCGCTCAAGAGTTACTTGAACAGGTTCCCGGCGCGCCAGTACGTGGTGCAGAGCGACGAGAAAAAATACTTTTTGCGGTTCGCCGCGTGCTTCGGCCAGTTCCTGCTCAACCACGACATGGTGATTTCGTACAGGAACCTGCCGCTGAAGACTTATGAATTGACTCACTACTCGTTCCGCCGCGAACAGCACGGCGAACTGTGCGGCTTGAAGCGCCTGCGCGCGTTCACAATGCCCGACATGCACACGCTTTGCAGGGACTTGGACCAGGCAAAGGAAGAGTTCGAGAGGCAGTACCGCATCTGCGTGCAATGGAACACGGAACTGGGCCTGCCGTTCGAGGCGGCTTTCCGCTGCCAGACGCAGTTCTTCGAGGAAAACAAGGAATTCTATTTGGGAATGGTGCGCAAGATAAACAAGCCAGTCTTGCTCGAGCTGTTCGACGAGCGTTACGCGTACTTTGTGACCAAGTTCGAGTTCAACTTCCTGGATTGCGCGGACAAGGCCAGCGCGCTGAGCACCGTGCAAATCGACGTCGAGAACGCCGAACGATACGACTTGTGGTACACCGACAAGGACGGCTCGAAGCGCCGCCCGGTGATACTGCACGCCTCGCTTAGCGGCGGCATCGACCGCGTCGTTTACGCTTTGCTAGAAAAGCAGGCGGCGGTTTCCGCGGCCAAGGGCACGCCGATGCTTCCCGTCTGGCTTTCCCCGACGCAAATCCGCCTGATTCCCATCAGCGCGAACCAGAACGAATACTGCGAAGCCGCGCTCAAGGAGATGCTCGAGCTGGGCGTGCGCGCGGACTTTGACGACCGCGAGGAAACGCTCCAGAAGAAAATCCGCGACGCCGCGAAGGATTGGATTCCGTTCGTCGCGGTTGTCGGCAAGCGGGAAGTTGAAAGCGGAAATTTAAGCGTGACGCTGCGCGCGAGCAACACGAAGCAGGACTTGACTCCCGTCGCCTTGGCGCGCCTCACGCTCAACGAGTGCCGCAACAAGCCGCTGCTGAAGCTGTCGCTCGACAGCCGCTTGAGCAGGCGGCCGGTAATCTAGGCGGACGAAATCAAGAAAAAAAAATTAAATTAAAAAATCAGGAACTAGCTCTTGAGCTTGGCGTCGTACTTGCCTGCCGCGACTTCCGCGATGAACAGCTTGGCTGGCTTGCCGTCAATGGTGACGCCCATGCTGAGGCAGGTGCCCGCGACTTCCTTGAGCGCGGCCTTCCCGTTCTGGGAGAGCATTGCGACCTGCTTGCTGTCCGCGATTTGGATTGCGGATTCCAGCGAAAGGTTGCCGTTCGCGGGCTTGCCCTTTTTGCCCTGCTCTTCCGTCAAGTCGACTCCCGCCTTGCCGATTTCCTTCTTGATTAGCGCGGAAACGGGCGGGGTGCCGACGGTTATCTCGTAAGCCTTGGTCTTGGTGTCCACGGTTACCTTCACGGGCACCTGCATTCCCGCGAAGCCTTTCGTGGCAACGTTGATTGCCGCGACTACGCCCGCAATGTCCACCTTGAGCGGCGCCAGGCCGGGACCCAGCGGTGGGCCCGCGGTCGCCTTGCCGCCTTCTACGAGCAACGGAATGGTTTGCTTTGACACTTTGAATTCCACCTCTATATTGGCTATAATCCGCGTAACAGGAAAAAATTGTGGGGGAACTGGGTTTTATTGCTTGCGCTTGAACGCCGCGAAGGCGAACAACGCGGCAGCGAGGGCAAGCAGAACCGGCACGTCGGGCACCTCGTCTCCTTCGCCGCTCCCGCCCGAACGCCTTACGAAAGAGCAGGACGCGTTGACGCCGTATGAAAGCGCCTCGATTTTCACGGTATAGTTGCCCGCCTTCGACGTCTCTATCGTGTATTGGTGCTCGCCGCTGGACGGGCTGCAAAGGCTGAACGCGCCTTTGCCCGCCGCGCCGTCAACGGTTACGGAAACGCGCGTGTTCGGGTCGCAGCGCGGCGCGCCGCCCACGTAAAGAACGCCGGTGAACGAGGTCGAGGATTGGGAAGCGAACGACGGGTAGGAAAGCTCGAGCCGGTTGGCGGCCTGCTGGGGCCGCGGCGAGGGCATAGGCGGAATCACCGTGGGCAGGGGCGGCCAGCCCGCCGCAACCGTTGCGGGGCCGAGCGACGCGTTGGTCGCGACGCGGAACGGAATCGTGACGTTTGCCTGGTACTGGGACTCGTTGTCTTGCGGCAGCAAACCGGCGCACTTGAAAGCCAGCGAGTGCGCGCCGTTGGACAGGTTCGCGTAGCGCTTGCCCCAGAGCACGCGCTCGGAGTTGTTTGCGTTGATGACGAAAGTCCAGTTCGCTGCCGCGTCCATTTTTTCGTAGCAGGCGTAGTGCTGGAAGGTTCCCTCCACCTTGAAGTCCAGGTCTATCGTGTTCACGGTGTAGTTGCGCCCGTAAAACGGCGAGTTCAGGTTGGGCTGGAGCACGAAGGGCGTGCCCGACAGGTTCACGGCGAAGGAAACGACCGCGCTTTTCTCGACTGCCGCAAGGCACGACACGTTAACGGCGTAACTGCCCATCGTGAGGTTGAGGTACGCGGTTTTCTGTTGGCCCGCGGTTACGTTGCCCATTTGCACGGCATTGCCTCCGAGCGAGTAACTGCAGGCGTACTGGGCGTACGAGCCGTTCACGACGAAAGTAAGGGGCAGGAACACTCCCTGGGAAATGTTGACCGAGTAAGAGTACGTCTTGCCCTGTTCGGGCGACATGATGAGCGGCCGGTCGGCTTCCGCGGTTTGGAACGCGATTGCCGTAGAGTT
>PFPF01000034.1 GCA_002792915.1 Candidatus Micrarchaeota archaeon CG_4_10_14_0_2_um_filter_60_11
GCGGTTAAAACGGCTTTCTGCGTGCAAAAATTAATGAACCCGCGGCGCGTCATCACTGCATGGTTTCGCTGGTGGAAGTCGGCGTGCTCTTGCTTTTCCTCGTATACCACGTGGACGAAGGCGAACGCAAAGGCGAGCCGGTCTACTCGCTGTTCTTCAAGAAATGACCCTGGATTCGCCCGCCTTCTTTTCAATGCGGTAAACCTTGTCCGCGAACGCCTCCAATTCGCGCTCGTGGGAAACGAGTATGACCTGCCCGCCGCGCAGCCCGTCGAACACCGCGCGCATGCGCTCGAGCTGTTCGCGGCTGAACCCGTCGGTCGGCTCGTCCAAAATCAGCAGGTTTTCCGCCATCGCCGCGCATTCGCGCTTAACGAGCGCGTTCAACGCCAATCGGTAAGCGAGCGCTATCGCGGTCTTCTCGCCGCCGCTCAGCGCGCCCACCTCCTGCTCGAAGCCGCCTTGCGTGACTTGCGGGGTGAACGCCTCGTCTAAGCTTGCATCCAAATCCCCGCCTTCCAAGAGAACGGAAACCCACTTCGAGAAGAGCTCGTTGAATTCCGCGTTCAGGTAGCGCAACACGTGCTCTTCAATCGAGTCCAGCGACGGGATGAAGAAGTCGTTGAGCCACGCCTTCTGTTTGGAACGCTTCGCCAACTCCTCCTCGAAAACGCGCGCCGCTTCCTCCTCCGTATGCGCCTCCTTCAATTCGCGAGCGTCGCGTTCCAGCGCGGCCTTCGCAGCGGCAACCGCGGCCATCGCCTTCGCGTGCCCTGCCCTCGCCAGCCCCGCCGCGCTTTCCTTTTCCGCGTAACCCTTCAGGGAATCGTTTTTCTGTTGTAGCAGTTTTTTCTTTTTCGCCAGCTCGCCCTCGCCTTCGGCCGCGAGCTTCTCCGCCTCTTTTTTCTTGCCTTCCACTTCGGCCTTGCGCTTCGCGGCTTCCCCCAATTCCGCCTTCTTCCCCAACGCCTGCGCGTACTCGGATTCCGCCCTTATCGCCGCGTCCTTACCGCGCGCCAATTCATCGCAGCGGCTACGCTTTTCAACCGCTTCCGCGCGCAACCGCTTTTCGTTCGCCTCGTTCTCGCTTATTTTCGCGCCGAAGCCCTCGTTGCGCGTTGCCTGCCCGCAAGTCGGGCATTCGCCTTTCTTGACGAGGTCGCGCAGGGAGTCCGTCTTGCTTTCGAGTTTCGCCAATTCGCCCTCGAGGCAGCGCAGCGCGGCGTCCGCCTTCTTCCATTCGCCCGCGATTTCCGAAGATGCTTTTTCCGGCTTCCTCAATTCGGCTTTTTCCGCCAGCTTCTTGTCAAGCCGCTTGATTTCAGCCGCGTAATCCTGCGCGAGCGCATGCAGCCGCTTGAGGCTTTGCTCCAGGCGCGGGACTTCGGCGGCGAGCGCGGCAGCCTCGGACTTTTCCGCCTGCAAGGCCTTCAATTCCCTTTCCGCCGCTTCCAGCGTTTTTTCTTTTTTCTTCGCGTCGCCTTCGAGTTTTTCTGCTTCGCCTTCGCCTTTTTTCACCGCCCGCGCAAGCAACGCGATTTTTTCGCGCAGCGCGGCGAGCCCGGAAACCTTGCCTTCGAGGAAAGAGAGGCGCTGGCGGATGGACTGCAACGCCGTGCGGCAGTTGTCCTTCGCGTTCTTGTAGTCCTCGATGCCGAATGCCTTGCGCAGCGTCTGCAGCCGCTCGTCCGGCTTCTGGTTCAGTATAAACTTCATTTCCTCCTGCGGCGTGAACACCGCGTACCTGTAGATGACGCTCGTGCTCTTGGGGTCCGCGGGCTCGTTGAACCCGAGGATTTTCAGCACGGCGGGCTTGATTTCGGACGGCGCGAGCGCCGTGCGCACGCCGTTGCTTTCAAGCCAGCCGTCGCCCTGCGAGACAGTTTTTTTGCCGCGTTCGAGCGTGCGCTCCACCAAATGCTTTTTGCCGTTGACCTCGAAATCCAGCCGAACCCTGCCGCGCTTGGCGCCGTGCCGCAAGAGGTGGCTCGCCTTCAACTCGCCCAAACCGAATAACGCGAATTCTATCGCGTAAAGAAGCGTGCTCTTGCCCGAGCCTATGTCGCCCTCGAACAGCACGACTCCGTTAGGAAATTCAACCGTTGCCTCGCGGTACGAGCGCACGTTTTCCAGTTCGAGCTTGAGGAGCCTCATTTGAGCGCCTCCAAAACCTTTTCCGCCTTGGCAGCCACGCGTTCCTCGAAGCCCTGCTTCGCTTCCCCTTCGGGCCGCGCGGCTTTCAGCTCGTCAAGCAGCGGCCTGCAGGGCTTTTCGTCCCATTTGCCTTCCGCCAATTCGTGGAAAAGCTTTTCCTCGACTTCGCGCCTGCTGTTGCCCTCGATTTTAACGCCCGAAGCCAGCGGCGCCGACAAGCCCGACCTGTTGACCTTGACGCAGGCCGCGCCTTCGAACGCGGCGCGCACCGCGTTCCAATCCACTTCCCCCGGGCTGCCGCTTGAAAGCTCACCATGAACCTTAAGCAACACTATTTTTCCCTTCGCTTCGCACGCCCGCGCCTTTTCCAGCAGTTCTTCCCGCAAATCCGCCGCGCTTTTTCCGGTTGCGCCGCACTCCACGACTTCCACGCCCGCGGTTTCCACTGGCTTGAATTCCGTTTTCGCCTTGCCGCCCGCCACGCGAACCAAATAAAAGCCGTGCTTGTTTTCGCGCAAATCCTCCAAGTCCCTGTAATCCGCGGCGAACAGCGGGCCGGGAAACACGATGCGGCCGTAACCCTTCTCTTCCGCGTCGATGCGCGCGTGCACGTGCCCGCCCGCGTAATAATCGAAGCCCTTCGGGAACAGCGAGAGCGGCACGCCGTCCACCCCTTTCAGGAAGTCCGGCTTGTGTTCCTCGACGCCGGAATGAAAGACGAAAATCTTGAACCCATCCTCGGCTTCCAGCGCCTTGCGGTCCAGGCAGCCGAAGTGCTCGCGTTCCAAACCACGTTTCCGCGCGCTCATTCCCGCGATTTTCGCGCCAGTCTCCGCGTCTTCAATGAATCGCAGCCGCAGCGCCTCGCCTTCGTATTCGCCCAGCGACACCTTGGTTATCAAGCCCGTGCTTTCGAGCAGGTCGATTACGTTCTTCTCGCCCGGCGAGTAGTCGTGCGAGCCGTAGACAACGTAAAAGCGCTTGCCTTGTTCCCGCAAAATTCGCATCTTGCGCACCGCGCGGTCGGCAACGGACAAGTCGGGAAGCGGAGAGTCGAACAAGTCTCCCGCGATTATTATGAAGTCGGCCGTTCCGCAGGCGTCAAGCGCGCGCTCGAAGGCGAGGCAATTGAGCTCCCGCAACTCGGGCTCGCGGAACGCGCCCAGGTGCACGTCGGACAAGTGCGCGAAAACGAAGTCCCCCATCTTGCAGTTTTTAGGGCGCACTCCAATTTAAACGAAGGCAGGCGTGGCTTCCGGTGGCTGTTCAAACGAACGCTTTTCTGGCCGGCGCGCTAGCCGCGGCAGCCGATGCGTGCTCCTCGAAAAGGGGAATGCTTATGGGCACGGCGAATCGCGAGAAGACGCTGGACACTATGGCTTCGCCCTTGTCCAGCGCGGCAATCGCCTTGTCATCCGTGGACAGGTCCTGCGACGCGCTGGCAATCAGCGCCTCCCTTTCCTGCTTCATCTCGTTGCCCAAGATGATTTTCGTGTTAAGGTTCGCCAAGACCTCGCGCGGAATCAGGCTCGCGAGCTGGGTTATCGCAATCAATCCCACGCCGAACTTGCGGCCCTCGCGAGCGATTGACGAGAAGACGTTGGCCCCGGCCGCCTCGCTCAAGACGCGCGGCGCCTCTTCCAGGACGATGGAAACTACGGGCTTGTCGGTTTGCGCCGCCTTGCGCCTGTTGAACAGCGCGTTGGTGAAAACGCTTGCAACCAGCAGCTCTGCCTCGCTTCCGAGGCGCGAAGTGTCGATTACCACCTTCTTCGAGTCCAGCAGGTGGCCGGTTACGTCGTCCACGATCGTCTCGCTGCCGTTTTTCACGAAGACGCGCCCGTCGAGTATCAGGCCGAGCTTGCGCTGCAGCACGTTCAGCGTGACGTCCTGCACCTTGTCGCCTAGGCTGTCCCCCGCGAGCAGGCGGGTTATCCAATCCTTTTCCCAAGTCTTGTAAGCCAAGTGCAGGGTCTGCTGCTGGGCTTCGCTGAACGGCATCACGCCGTTGAAGTGCCACGGCTTGAGCGCGGCATAGTTTACGCGCAGCGACACTTGCCCGCCCTCCGGGTTGGGCGAATAAGATTTCAGCCATTCGCCGGCTTTCGCGTGCTTTTTGAGCGACTTGTGGTACTCGTTGTGCGGGTCCATCACCAGCACGCCGCAGTAATCCTTGTCCAGCAACTCGTAAAGCATTACCTTCACCAGGTTGCTCTTGCCGCGCCCCGTCGTAGCGGGCACGAGAACGTGGTGACTCAACACCTTTTCGCCGTCCAGCTCGATGCGCTTGTCAATTGCCTTGCTGCCGCTGCGCAGCCTGCCCAGGAACAGCGGCTTCTCCGGCTTATCGAGGAACGACAGGTCCGCGTCGCGGATGCGCCGCAACCCGTTGAAGAATTTGGGAAGGGTTTTCGTGGAAACGGCCTTGCCGCCGCGCACGGTTACAAGCCCCTTGACTTTGGCGAGCACGTAGTGCCTTAACTCTTCCTCGAAGAAGCTGGTTTTTTCCCCCTTGCCCTCGAGGCGCAGGCCGCTCATGAGCTCGATTGTTTCCGGCTGGATTTGGCTGCCGTACTCCAAGTCGTAAACCTGAAGCAGCTGTATGCCGTTCGGCTCGTCGCACGCAAGCAACTCGCCGATTTCCAATTCTTCCCCGCTTTTTTGGCGCGCGAGAATCTCGCCAAACGCGCCCGAAACGATTTGCCCCACGAACTCCATCGAAAACACCCCTGATTTTCAAACCCTGTCCAGGAAATCGTGCGCGTCCACCGCGCAGGAGTCCAGCTCGATTTCCCGCCACGCCCCCTCCCCGATTTCCTGCCGCATCACTCCCTGCATCTGCCTGGCTTCCTCGAAGGGAACGCGCGCGCGTTTGTCCGCGTCCACCAAGCCGTAAGGATAGCCTAGAAAAGCCAAGTCCGACGCCTGGAACGCGAGCGCGGGCAGCACGCTCAGCGCATCGCAGCCTCGCTTCACCTCGAAACGGAAGCAGTGCGTGGCGTTTTCGTGCAGCTTGGCAACGAACAAGTCCGCCTCGTGGTCCGGCTGGCTGTTGACGCACAACGGGCCGTAAACCCACGGCGCGGCGCGCTTACCCGCGAGGCGTGCGACCGCCGAAACCAGCGGCAGGCCCGTAGTCGTGTAAAGAGAACTCGTTTTCGCCAGCGCGGAGAAAACGCCCTTGCTTTCCGCGTACGCCTTCCGGCTGAAAATGGATTCGTTGGTGACGCTGGTCTGGAGCGTGCCGTCGCGCACCGGGTTGAAGCACCTGCATGCCATCTTCCATTCCGCGAAGCGGCGCGCAACCGCGCCCAGCGCGGACGGCGACGCCTTGAACCCGCCTTGCGCCAGAGTCGCGTCCGCCCAGTCGAAAGCCAAGTCCTCTTGCAAAAGCTTGGGTCCGTTGAGCGGCATTGTTTCCGCCTTTAACAGCATCTGGCCGCCCGACGCGGGCTCGACGCGCGTTATTACCAGAAACTCGGATTCTTCGCTCGTCTTGCGCTCGCCGCCGTCGAACTCGTTGCGGTAAACGCGCACGAGCTGGACCGAAAGGTTGGGCGTGTTGATTACGCTCGCGTTGCCGCCGTCCACGCATGTCAGCCTGCCCGCTTCCGCTTCGAAGGATTGGAAGCGCGCCTCGTCGAACGCGAGCGGCGAGTAGCGCGGGTCGCTGAAGTGCGGCGCGCCCAGCGCGGTTTTTTTCGGCGAGAGTTTAGCGAAGTCGAAAGCCATGCTTGCTTAACTTTTCGCTCCCAGCTTTAATACGGTTGCGAGGGCCGGCTTCCTTGCTTGGCTACTGATTGAAAAGCAGGAAGCCTACCGCCGCCATGACCATGACGAGCGCCGCAATCGCGGCGACTCCGGCGACCGCAATCCACCATTTTTTCTCCTTGACCGCAAAATAGCCCGCGGCGAACCCGGCCGCCGGGAGCATGGAGTAAACCGCCGTAACTATTATTGCCGGCAGGACCATTTCAAGCGAAGGCGCCAGCAACAGCAGCCACATGCCCGGCAGCAACGCCGCGCACAACAGGATTAGGGCCCCGATGGCGCCGGCCCGGCGGGCGTGCTTCTTTTTCTTTCCCGTGAAGTGAGCCGTAAGCGCCCCGACGACGAGCATGGGCAGCACCACGAGGGCCAAAAGCAGAATCGTCAGCACGAGGGCGCCTGGCATCGCGTCCGCAATGCTTGCCAGAGGCCGGTAATTCGGGTCGTATTCCGGCGAGAACGGCTTTTCCGTGAAGAAGGAGTCCCGCGACAGCGCCGAAGCCGGGCCGTCGTATTCGAGCATTGTAACATACTCTGCCCTGCCAAGCCCGTATTCCCATGCCAGCGTGTTGTTTTTCACGGCGTGCTTGAATTGCAGCAGCCCTGACGCGTCGTCGAAGCACTGCGCCCCGAAAACGTAAACGTCGGCAAGCGTGTTCCCCTCGTTGATGCCCGAAATTGCCATGGGGTAGAAGGGCCTTTCGGGAGTGAAGACGAATTCGAGCGGCGTGGCGATTCCTTCGCGCAGCTCGACGAGCGCGCGCACCGCGTCAAAGCTGGCGTTGGCGCATTCGCCTGCCGCGCTGAACTGCCCTTGGATTTGCATTTCTACGCGCGCAGCCGTTTCCGACGCGTTGCGTCCGTAGGAATCCGCGTAAACCCAGATTTCGCCGGCGCACGCCCTCTCGGTTTCGCCGACGGTTGCGTTCGGGTACTCGTTGAGCAGGTCGATTTTGTTCGCGACGAAGTAATAGCTACCGCGCTGCACGTAATAGTCCAAGGCGCCTTTCCTATCGCTTGGGAATGCGAACCCGTTTTCATTCAGCCAGTCGAGAAGCGCGCTCGCGTTCGCTTACGGGCGAAGCGGTGCGCAAGCTCATGGATTTGCAGCCGAAAAATGCGCTCGTGCTGCGCAACGGGCGCTCGATTCAAGTGCCGGTCGAATTGCTGAAGGTCGGCGACGTTTTCCTCGTGAAGCCCGGCGAGCGCGTTGCCACGGACGGCATAGTGGTTTTCGGGAACTCCGCGGTTGACGAATCCATGGTCACGGGCGAGTCCATGCCCGCCGAGAAGAGGAAGGGCGATGCGGTGGTCGGCGGCACGGTTAACGGCAGCGGCGCGTTGCGAGTGCGCGCCACTCGCGTCGGCTCGGAAACGATGCTCGCGCAGATAGTCAAGCTGGTGGAGGACGCGCAGGCTGCCAAGGCGCCCGTGCAGCTTCTGGCGGACAAGGTTGCTGCCGTTTTCGTGCCCGCGGTCATAGTGATTGCCTTTGCCGCGTCGGCGTACTGGCTGCTTCTCGCGCACGCCTCGTTCGATTTCGCGCTGACTGTTTTCGTTTCCGTGCTCATAGTCGCGTGCCCGTGCGCGCTTGGCTTGGCGATGCCCGTCGCGGTGCTCGTGGGAACTGGGAAGGGCGCGGAGCACGGCATATTAATCAAGGGCGGAGACGCGCTTGAAGCGGCCGGGAAAATCGACACGGTCGTATTTGACAAGACGGGAACGCTCACGAAGGGAAAGCCGGAGGTCACGGACGTAGTTGCGTTCGCGAAGGTTGACGCGCTGCGCTTGGCCGCAATCGCCGAGAAGAATTCCGAGCACCCGCTCGCGCAGGCGATTCTCGCCAAGGTGGGGGGCCGCGTGCCAGACCCGGCGGCGTTCAAGAGCGTAGCGGGCAAGGGTGTGAGGGCGCGTTACGCGGGAAAGGAAATAATCGTAGGCAGCAGGAAGCTCGTGAAATGCGGCGCCAAGGAGGACGCGGTTGCCAAGCGGCTGGAGGCGCAGGGCAAAACCACGGTTTTCATCGGTTCGGGAGGCAAGTGCGTGGGCGTGATAGCGATTGCGGACACAATCAAGCCGCATGCCGCCGACGCGGTTGCCGCGCTCAAGCGCAAGGGCTTCAAGGTGGCGATGATTACGGGCGACAACGAGCGCACCGCGCGGGCGATTGCCGCCGAAGCCGGCATAGACCAAGTGATGGCCGAGGTGCTTCCCGCGGAAAAGGAGCGCGAAGTCGCGCGCATGCAGAAAGGCGGGCGCCGCGTCGCGTTCGTGGGCGACGGCGTTAACGACGCGCCGGCTCTCGCGCGCGCGGAGCTGGGCATCGCGCTGGGCAGCGGAACCGACGTCGCGATGGAGACCGGAGGCATAGTGCTAGTGCGCAACGACTTGCGCGACGTGGCCAACGCAATCGACTTGAGCCGCTACACGCTGCGCAAAATCAGGGAGAACCTGTTCTGGGCGTTCGCCTACAACATAGCCGCGATTCCGGTCGCCGCGGGCGCGCTTTATTCGTATGGAATCCTGCTTGACCCGATGCTGGCGGGCGCGACCATGGCTTTTTCCAGCGTTTCCGTGGTCGGCAACGCGCTGCTCATGCGCGGCTGGAAGCCGGAATTTTAGTTGCTACGGGTAAGCCCTGTTGATTACGCGCGGGAAAGGCACCGCGTCGCGGATGTGCTCCAAGTTCAGCAGCCACTTGACCAGCCGTTCGACTCCCAGGCCGAACCCGCTGTGCGGAACGCTGCCGTAGCGCCGCAAGTCCAAATACCACTCGTAATCCTTCAAGTCCAGGCCCGCGGCGCGCATCCTCGCGACGAGCTTGTCGTACTCCCAGACGCGCTGCGAGCCGCCGATTATCTCGCCGTGCCCCTCCGGCGCCAGCAAGTCCGCGTTCAGCGCGTACTTGCCGTCAAGCGTGGTTTCCATGTAGAACGGCTTTATTTTCGCCGGGAAGTTCGTGATGAAAACCGGCTTTTCAAGTCCGCTTGTAAGCAGTTCCTCCTGCGGCACTCCGAAGTCCTCGCCCCACTCGATTCCGCATTTTTCCACGGCTTCGTCGTACTTCATGCGGTAGAACGGCGGCTCTATCGCCATCAAGTCTTCCGGCTTGCGGCCAAAGTTCTTGAGGAGCTTGGAGTTGTTTTCCACCAGGCCGCGCGCGACCGAGGAAACCAGCTCTTCCTGCAGGCGCATGTTGTCCTCGTTGTCGAAGTGCGCCGCCTCTTCTTCCAAGTGCCAGTACTCGGTCAGGTGCTTGTTCGTCCTGCTCTTTTCCGCGCGGAAAGACGGCGCGAGTATGAAGACCTTCTCCAGCGAGGTGATGAACGCCTCGTTGTACAGCTGGCCGCTCTGCGTCAGGTAAGCCTTTTCGCCGAAGTAGTCCAACTCGAACAGCGTGCTGCCTCCCTCGCACCCGCTCTTGGTGATTATGGGCGGCGAGAGCTCCCAGAAGCCCTGCTCGTCGAAGAAGTCGCGCAAATACTTGACGATGTAGTGCCGCGCCTTCATCACGCTCGTGAGCTTTTGCGAGCGCAGCCACAAGTGCCGCTTGTCCAGGAGAAATTCAACGCTTTGGTCTTCCGTAATCGGGAACGCCTCGCCCTGGTGCGTGAGCTTGAAGCGCGTGGCCTGCAGCTCCCACCCGCCGGGCGCGCGCTCGTCGCGCTTGACCGTGCCGTAAACCTCGACCGCGGACTCGATGAACGCCTTTCCAGCAGCCTCGAAGTCCGTTTCGGGAACAACGCCCTTCTTGACCGCGCACTGCATCACGCCGCTCGCGTCGCGCACCACCACGAAAGCCAGGCCGCCGCTCGAGCGGCTGCGGTGAACCCAGCCGCGCAGCGAGACCTCGTCGCCTTCCTTGGCCTTGCCTTCGAGGACGAATTCAATCGGGGTGAACATCAGCAAGACATAGGGCGGGGGGTTTTTTATCCTATTTTAAGCGCGTGGCCGCGGTTTGCGAAAGCCAGATATTCCGGCTTTCCCTCCGCCTTTCGATGTTCAAGCAAGCCATCGTTCTCCGCAGCGATTTGGAAATGGGAAAGGGAAAACTAGTCGCGCAGGGGAGCCACGCGTCACTGGAAGCCTTCATCGAGGCGCAGAAGTCCAGCGCGCTGACCGTTGCCGCGTGGCGCAGCACTGGCTGCAAGAAGATTACGCTCAAAGTGTCAAGCGAAGCCGAGTTGAAGGAACTGTATTCCAAGGCGAAGCGCCTCAAGCTGCCCTGCTCGCTGGTGCGGGACGCGGGGCACACGCAAGTCGAGCCGGGCACGATAACCGCGCTCGCAATCGGCCCGGCAGCCGACGGCACGATAGACAAGGTCACCGGCGGCTTGAAACTGCTATAGATTTCAGATTATTTGGTCGAGCGTCAAGCCGGACTGGGATTCGCGGCTGTTCAGCGTGAAGCCCTTATCCGCCTCGTTGAACACCGCGAGCGGGAAGAAGTGCCAGCCTTTGCGTGCGACTTTCCACGCGACGTAAACGGGCATTCCAGTCGTCGCCTGCCACTGCTGCATTATTCTGAACTTCGCCTTCTCGATGTACAGGTTGTTCTTCCACGCCTTGCATTCGATTGCGAACTTCTTAGTCGTATGCAGCGCGATCAGGTCGGGCGACACGCCGTCCACTCCCGAACCGCTGGCTCGGACAACAAAAAAGCCCTTGGCGATTAGCAGTTTTTTCAGCTCGCGTTCGGCTGCCGAGCCCTTGTTGTAAGACATCGCACGCGTTACGCCGCGCCGGCTTTTAACGCATACGCATTTAAACCGCTTCGCGCCGTTATTGTTCAGCGATTATAGAGGGAGGTTGTCGTAATGCCTGAACGCGAACTGTTTTTGAAGCAGAGGGAAGGCAAGTTTTCGCTTAAGCCCGCGCCCGAGGCGCCTTTGACAAACGAGCGGCCCGCAAAGCTGCTTTTCAAGAGCACCAAAACGCCCGCCTACCTGCTTAGGAACCCGGGTTTGCACGCGCTGCTTAACCCTACGCACGAGGAAGGCGCGTACCGCAAGTTTGTGCGGTATAAACTCGGCCCGAACCCGCCAGCCAGCAGGGAGAACATCGCCGACTTGTTCCGCAATAACTACCCGCAGCGCGCCGCCAAGACCTACCGCAAGTAATTGTCGTCGCCTGCCGTTTTCGCGAACCTATTTAAATGCGGAAACGGAAATTGTTGGGATAAGGTTTAAATGGAGACAGGCATCAAAGTCGGAGACTGCATGAAGACGGTCCTGGTTACCGTCGGCGAAGATTCTTCGCTGAAGGACGCCGCCTCTAGGATGAAGCAATCCAAGGTGGGCAGCCTTTTGGTGACCAACAAGGCCGGGAAGATTTACGCGATTATAACCGCGGAGGACATCGTCACGAAGGCGGTGGCTTCCGAACGGTTGAGCGAGCCCGTCAAGGCGTTCGCCAGCAAGCCCCTCGTCGGCATAAAAGTCGACGCGGACTTGAGGGATGCCGCCAAGCTGATGGGCGAGAAGAACATAAAGCGGCTCGTGGTCCACAAGGGCGACGGGTCAATCGCGGGAATACTCTCGGAAAGGGACATAGTCAGGATCTCTCCTTCTTTGTACGACCTGATCGCCGAGAGGGAAAAATTGAACCGTTGAATCACCCGCCCGCGCGTGATGCGCGTAGGATGGCTCCCCCGACGCCGCAAGGCGAATGGAGGGGCAGTTCAACATGCGCGCGCAAAGCGGGGGTATGGCGCAATGAATGCCGTTGAAAGGCTGCGTGAAACGGGCAGGCTGCTGCGAACGCTTGAGACGCGAGTAATCGTGGTCGAAGGCGAACGCGACGAGGCTGCCCTGCGCGGCATCGGCATCAATGCGCCGGTGATTCAAGCGACGGGTTCGGTCGAGCGCCTCGTGGCGCGCGTTTTGCGCGCCTCCCGAGGCAGGGACAAGAGCGTTGCGCTCCTGTTCGATTGGGATGCCGAAGGCAGGAGGAAGGTGCGCTTTTTCGAGGCGCGCTTCCGGGCCGAAGGCGAGTCCCGCGTGCTCGACCGCGTGACGCCGTTGCGGTTCAAGGCCCTCCTTGGCGTGCTCTTCGTCGAAGAAGCTTCGTCGAAGTTCTCCAGAATAACGGAGGAAGGAATGAAATGGGAAAGACGTGCATTGATACAGTCAAGTACATGATTCGCGCGCGCTTCGAGGTCGACGGCCTGATCGAGAAGCCGGACATCGTCGGCGCGCTGTTCGGGCAGACGGAAGGTTTGCTCGGCGATGAGCTGGATCTCCGCGAGCTCCAGAAGAACGGCCGCATCGGCCGCATCGAGGTCGAGGCGAACGTCCGCGGGGGCAAGAGTTTCGGCGCGATTCTCGTGCCGTCCAGCCTGGACATGGTCGAGACCAGCATTTTGGGCGCCGCGCTCGAAATAGTCGACCGCGTGGGGCCCTGCGAAGCCCGCGTTTCCGTCGAGAAGATAGAAGACACGCGCAACTTGAAGCGCAAACAGGTCCTCAACCGCGCGAAGGAGCTGCTCAAGGGGATGCTCTTGAACGAGATTCCCGAAAGCAAGGAACTCAGCGAAATGGTTCGCGACGAGGCCAAAGTCAGCGAAATCGTGGCTTACGGGCCCGACCAGCTGCCCGCAGGGCCCGACGTGACGTCAAGCGAAACCATCGTCATGGTGGAAGGCCGCGCGGACGTGCTGAACCTGCTCAAGAACGGCATCAAGAACGTGGTAGCCATCGGCGGAGCCAACGTTGGCGAAACCGTGGCGCGCCTCGGCCGCGAAAAAGAGCTGACCGTCTTCCTTGACGGCGACCGCGGCGGGGACATCATCCTCAAGGAGCTGATGGACGCGACGGACGTGGATTACGTCGCGCGCGCTCCGCCCGGAATGGAAGTCGAGGACTTGACGCGCAAGGAAATAATCAAGGCGCTGCGCAGGAAGGTGCCCGTGGACCAGGCCAACCAATTGAAGGGAGGCGGGGACCGCGAGCGCCGCCGCGACTTCGACCGCGACCGCGAGGAGCGCCGCGAGTTCGACCGCGGCGACGGAGGCAACCGTGACGCGCGCAGGTCGCCCGTTGAGCGCCAAGAGCGCAGTGCCGAGCGCCCAGAGCGTGCCGAACGCGTTGAACGCGGCGAACGCTTCGAGCGCCCAGCCGGCGCTGAGCGCACCGAACGCGGCGAGAAATACTCGGAAGCTTCGCCGCTCGCGCGGGAAGTCGCCTCCGAGCCCGCAACCGTGCTGACGCCCGAAGAGGCGGCGAAAGTCGTGGAGGCGCGCAAGGTGCTAAAGGAGCTGGAAGGCTCGCTGAAGGCGCGCCTGTTGAGCGCGGATTCGACGACCTTGTCCGAGGTTCCCATCCGCGAAATCATGAGGTCGCTGGAGGAAACGCAGGGCGTGCACGCCGTCGTTCTCGACGGCATCGTCACCCAGCGCCTCGTGGATTTGGCGGAACAGAAGGGTGCCAAGTTCATCGTGGGCATCCGTTCGGGCAACCTGACGCGCAAGCCGACGAGCCTGAAAATAGTTTTGGGCCAGTAGAAAGCAAATAACGGGGGCGGCGTCCCCCTTCCCCTTTTTCTTGATTTTTATTTTTGTTGCGAGGCTTGCCTTTCCGCGGCGAAAGCCACCCTTTTTTATTTCGGCGCGCCTTGATTCCTGGCGGTGGTGTTTCCGTGCATTCGATAGTCAGGCGTTTGAAGAGCAAGGTCTTGTCCGCCGGCGTGTCCGCCGAAGGCGTCGGCATAATCCAGCTGCGCAAGCGCGTCACCGAGGCGGAGTTCAAGGCCGCGGCAAAAGAGCAGGGATTGAAGACGAACTTCCAGGGTTCCAAGAAGTATTTGGAGGCGCGCAACCCGAAGGACCAGCTCGTCGCGGTTCTCGTAGACTACAACCACCTGATACTGCCGAAGCACGCGCATTCCAAGCAGGCCGCGTTCGACTTGGCGAAGTCGCTGTTGGGGGCCAAGGAATGAAATTCAAGTCGACGGCTGACGTCGCAATACCCGCGGACCCGCTCGCACAGGTCATCGGGCAGGACCACGCCGTTGAAATCGCGAAAATCGCCGCGCGCCAGCGGCGCCACCTGCTGCTGGTCGCCGCGCCCGGAACGGGTAAAAGCATGTTGGCTCAAGCAGTCGCATTCCAATTGCCTTCGCCCACCGAGGAAATCTCGGTTTTGCACAACCCCGCGAACCCCGAGCGGCCTTCCGTCGAAATCCGCACGCAGTCGGACGCGGTTAAAGAGAGAAAATTGCGGGAGCGCATTCAAGGCAGGCTGGTGGCGCCGATCGACGTGCCGTCATTCGTCGCGGAACGCCTTGGCTTCAGGTGCCCGCGTTGCGGGGCGCTGGGCCGCGCAGCCGACCGCGCGTGCGCGAATTGTGGCGCGGACAAGTCGTACGCGTTGAACCCGTTCTCGAACATTTACGTCGAAGAAAAGGACGCACCCCGCCGCGTGCACACCACGCGCCTCAAGGAGGACAACTCGGAAGAGGTAATCGTTTACGAGCGGATGGGGGAAAAAGTCCGCGTGCTCGACCAGGCCGCGCTCGAACAGCTGGACGCGCTGCAGAAGCGCCAGCCGCGCAAGATAATCGTGCCCTTCGAGCGCAACACTTTCGTAGTCGCGACGGGTGCCTCCGAAACAGAGCTGCTGGGCGACGTGCGGCACGACCCGTACGGCGGCCACCAGCAAATCGGCACGCCGCCCTATCTCCGCGTTGTTCCCGGCGCCATTCACGAGGCGCACCAGGGCGTCCTGTTCATCGACGAGTTGAGCGCGCTTGCGTACATACAGCGCTTCCTCCTCACCGCGATGCAAGAGAAAAAGTACTCAATCGTCGGGCGCAACCCGCAGAGCGCGGGCGCGAGCGTGAAAGTCGAGGGCGTGCCCTGCGACTTCGTATTGATTGCCGCGTCCAACATCAACGACTTGCCCGCCATACTCCCGCCTCTGCGCAGCCGCGTCATAGGCAACGGCTATGAAGTCCTGCTGGACACTGTGATGCCCGACACCCCCGTTAACCGGGAAAAAATCTGGCAATTCGTGGCGCAGGAAATACGCAAGGACGGAAAAATACCGCACGCTTCGCCGGAAGCCATGGAGGAAATAATCGCGGTGTCCGCAAAGAAGGCGAAGGAGTACGACGACGCGGACTCTTCGCTGACGCTTCGTTTCCGCGAGTTGAGCGGCCTCGTGCGCCTCGCGGGGGACATCGCCGTCGTGGAGGGCGCGCCGCTCATACTGCCAGAATTCATCGGCAAGGCGTTGAAGCGCGGCGCGCGCGTCGAGAAGCAAATCGAGGAGCGTTACGGCTCGCTGTGGAAGGGCGGGCAGGCCGACTCGGCAAAGCCAGTTTCAAAGGACGAGCGCAGTTTCGGCTGACCAACCCGCTGGTTCGGTTGACTTTTTATTCGGTTCCGCCAAATAATTGTTCATGCCGCGGGAACCGCTGAACGTAGTGCTGGTTAGGGGCTTCGAGCCGCGCGCAGGTCTGCTCGACTTGGAGGGGCTCGTGCGGCAATTCAAGGAGGCGCGGTTCGACCCGCAAGGTTATCACGTGTTCCTGCTTCCGGAGTACCGCTTCGGTTCGGAGTTCAAGGGGTTGCACAAGCGCAACAAGGCCGCCTTGCGGCGCGTGCAGGAACTATTAAAAGGGACGAACTGGAGCGTCGCGTTCTCGGTCAACGAAGGCGTGCCTTCCGGGTTGTCCAACACGGGCTACCTGGAGCGCGACCGAGGCGGTCGTGCGCCCCAAAACCGCCATGCCTATGCCCGATCTTGACGCGATAAACGCCCAGGGCGGCCGCTTGACTTTCGAGAGGATGGATGCGCTGTGGCGCGGACTTTCGGAGGAGTCCAAGCGGGGGCTATTGAGGCTCGTTCAACCGTGGCGGCCGTTCTTTGGCAAACGCCGGGATGTCGGCAACCTTTCAACAAGCCAGCTTGACGAGCGCTGGTCCGGGCTGAAACCCGAGGACAAGAGGTTCCTGGTGAGGGATTTGTTCAAGTCGAAGTGGAACCGCCGCAGCCGCACGGTCGAAAGCCGACCGTTCAGGACGATTGAATTGGGCGGCCACAAGGTAGAGCATAGGGTTTGCGCGGACGCGGGGGTGGACGCGCCGCAAGACGAGGCGGCCGTAACGCTGATTTCTGCAAGCGGCTTGGAGATGACTCGCGCCGGCATTGGCAGGCTGCCGTTCTTGCGCAGCAAAGTGGTCGTGAACGACTCCATGCAGGGGTATACGCCGCGACTTTACCTCTACAGCCGGCTTTACCGGCTGCACGAGTCCGTGGGCGAGGCGAACCGGGCGCTTGCAGGGCATGCATTAAAGCTGCGCTTTTTCGACGCGCGCCCGGCTAGCCGCTGAGCGCCATTCCGATGAGGCCGCGTACGATTACCGAGTTGTTTACCATGAATGCCTGCCCGCCTTCGATTTCGATGCGCCCGTCCACCTTGAGGCAGTCGCACCCGCTCCCCGAAATCACGATTTGCGGGTTCGAGCAGAACGAGGTGTTCTCGTCGCAGCCGATTTTGCTGCCGTCGTCGACGATCTCGTAAACGTAAACCATTTTTCCGCGGGACGCGAGCGCGTACGCGACTTCCGCGCCCATCATCGCGACGCCGGAAGTCTGCGTGCTGTTCAGCGCGGTGGTGTGCTCCTCGATGCGGATTACCGGGTCCGCGAGAACGGTTTTGATGCCCTGCCGCGCGTCGCCGGCCGAGCGGATGTGCAACCCGTTAAGCACGACTTCGTTCGGCGTCATTATGCTGTATGCCATGTAAGCTGCGCCGATCAGGAACACCAGCGCGACGCCGGCGAGCAGCATCGTTTCCGTGTTCGCGCCTTTCGCCTCTTTTTCGGTTTTGTTTTCAACGGTCACAAGCTCAACTCCAAACCCTCTTCCGCGGCCACGGTTTCGGGGAATATTTTCTTGGCTTCGGCGAGCAGCGGCTTGCGGTCTTCGTACCGGTTGCTGAAGTGCGTCAGCGCGAGGCGCCCAGCTTTCGCCTTTACGGCCAGCTCGGCTGCCTGCGTCGCGGTGGCGTGCTTCTTTTCCGCTGCCATCGCCGCCTCGGATTGCGAAAAGCACGAGTCGTGAATCAGCAGGTCCGCGCCCTTCGCGGCCTCGGCCAGCGTCCTGCACGGCGCGGTGTCGCCCGAGTAAACCAGCTTCTTGCCTTTCTGCCTGTAGCTTACGTCTTCGAGCTTGACGGCCTTCTTCCCGATTTTGATTTTGCCTTTTTCCAGCAGCCGGGTGAACAGCTCGCCCTTGATTCCGGCGGCCTTTGCCTTGTCCTCGTAAAAACGCGTTTTTTCGGGCTCTTCCAGGACGAATCCGAGCGCGGGGCAGCCGTGCTCGACCGGGAAGCAGGAAATCGTGAAGAATTCGGCGCGTAGGCACTCGCCTTCGCCGCAGTCCTTGATTTCAACCGGGAAAGCCGGCGCGAGTTGGCGCAACGCGAAAACCGAGGACAGGAACTGCTTCGTCCCGCGGGGTCCGTAAACTCGAAGCGGTTCGGTGCGGCCGATCAGGTTCATGGTTTGCACGAGTCCGAACAATCCGAGGAAGTGGTCGGCATGCAGGTGGCTCAGGAAAACCGCCTTGATGCGTCCGTAGCTGGCGTTGTTCTTCATCATCTGGCGCTGGCAGCCCTCGCACGCGTCGAACAGGTAGACCCCGCCGCAGGTAACCGCGAAACAGCTGGAGTGGTGCCTGGGCGAGGGAAGCGAGGCGCTCGAACCAAGGAAGGTGACTTTAATCATGCCTTATTCTTGAAGCCCAAAGGGCTTTTATTGGTTGCCGCCCTGTTAGGAACCGTGGCAAAAAAAGGCAACCGCAAAGCCTCCGCCAAAGTTTCTTCGGCAACCGCTAGGGTCAAGGCCGCGAGGCCGAAAACCAAAGCCAATGCCAACGCGGCCTTTTTGCCTCCCGAAATCAAGTCCAGCGCGGACCTGAAGGTTCCCGAAAAAATCGTGGACCGGGTGATCGGGCAGGACGCCAGCGTCGAAGTCATCCGCAAGGCCGCGTCCCAAAAGCGCAACGTGCTGTTCGTAGGCTCGCCGGGAACGGGCAAGAGCATGCTTGCGCAGGCCATGGCCGAGCTGCTTCCGGTTGAAAAGCTGGAGGACATACTTGTCTACCCGAACGCGGAGAACGAGAACGCGCCCATCGTGAAAGTCGTGCCTGCGGGCGAAGGCAGAAAAATCGTGGAGCAGGAACGCGTCAAGTCCGTGGTTCCCGGCGGCAACCCCAACCTGATAGTGATGGTCCTGCTCATGGTGTTCTCGTTCCTGCTGCTGACCTTCTGGAGGCCGACGCTCGGCGACGTGATAACCGCCGCGCTCCTCATTTGCACTTTCATATTGGCGGGACTTGTTGCCATCGGCTCCCAGCTGAGCCGCGGCCCGAAGCTCTTCGAATCCGCCGCCGAAGGCGCGAAGCTCCTCATCGACAATTCCGGAAAGACGCGTGCGCCCTTCGTTGACGCGACCGGCGCGCGGGCGGGCGCTTTGTTGGGCGACTGCAGGCACGACCCGTTCCAGTCAATGACCGGCGAGGACAGGCTAGTGGTTGCAACCGGCGGCATCGAGAAAGAGGTTTCTTTCGCGGAATTGTGGAAGCGCACGGCTGCCAAGCATCCAGAACTCGTCGAAACGAACGAGGACGGCTACGAGGCGATAATACTTCCCGGCGACGAGGAAGTTTACACCATCGGCTACGATGCCGGCGCGCCAATCAAGACGCGCGTCTTGTTCCTGAACCGCAGGCCTTACGACGGCGAAATCGTGGAAGTCAGAGCTGGGGGCAGCGAAGCGGCGTTCACGCCCGAACACGAGCTCATAACCCAGTCCGGCGACAAGCCCGTTTCGCAGATAAGAAAGGGCGACGAGCTCGTCACGCGCTAGACAACTCTTTTATTCGCAGCAATCAGACTCTTAGCAGATGAAGCGCGCCCTCCTCCTGCTGCTCGCCTTTTCGGCTTTCGCCCTCGCAGCCGAGGCAACGCCCGCGCCGCATTGGTACGAGCGCGTCAGCCTGTCCGAAAGCCACACGAGCCAGCAAATGCTGTTGCTGGACATCGACGGCGCGCGCCTCACCGTCAACGGCAACGAGTTTCTTGTCGACTTAGTCGACCGTTCGCCGGACTCCGTTGCCTTGAAGATAACCCATGACGGCGAAGTCTTGTGCAGCGGCTTGGAGCCGAACTGCATCTTGAAGGCGGGACAGGAAAACGACGCCTTGCTGGCCATGACGGGCGTGCGCATCTCTTGGACGCCCTCGCAGTATTCGGACGACATGAGCAACGGCGCGCTCATCCTTTTCGAGTTGCCGGGTCCGGCTTGTGTCCAGATTTACGGCAGCGCAGCCGTTGAAACGGGCTTGAACCTGGCGTTTGTTTCCGACGGCTTCGAAAAAGGCGAGGAGGCGGAGTTCAAGGCGGCAGCCGTGAATGCCGTGCGCGACCTAATTTCCGTTGCGCCTTACTCGCGGCACGCCGCCGCGGTGAACGCGTACTACGTGCCGGCCAGTTTCGGCAAATCGTACGAGTTCACCGACCAAGGCATGCCCGAAGGCATCAGTAATGCGGTCCGCGAGTGCAGGCAAGCGGTGACAGTGCTGTTGTCCAAAGAGTTCTGGAAGGGTGAAACAGCCTTAGCCTCTCGTGGGTTTGCGCGCCTGCCCGCACCCCTGTATTTGAAGTCGCGTTCGGACGCGCTGACCGGCAGGTTGGTCGTGGCGCACGAGTTCGCGCACGCGATTGCGGAGCTGGACGACGAAACGTTCAACGAATCCAGGTTCGCTTCCGGCGAAGGCGCGACGCTGGTTTACGCGCCTAACACGGACATGCTCGGCTGTGGCAAGTGGTGCTCGGGCGCCAACGGCGGCGGCAAACAGTGCAATACCCTGTGGGCCGCCTTCTCGAATTGCCAGGGTAAGGGTGCGGAGTGCGTTGCTGGCGTGTCCGCCGCTTACGGCGCGGACGCTTTGGCCGCCCTGCTGGCGTGCAACTTCGGCTCGGACTGCGTCAGCGGTACGGGATGCTACGCGGGCGTCGGCTACGTGTTCATAACCGCATTCAAGCCCGTTAAGAGCGATTGCATCATGGGCGATTTGTATTCCGCCCGCTTCTGCCCGGTTTGCGAGCGCGCTCTAGAGGAAAAGCTCAAGGAGTTCGGTTGAATTGAAGGCGTTGCTCGCGTTCCTCGCGGTTTGCTCGCTCGTTGCCGGCGCGCAGCACTTGGCCGTCGAGCTTGATTATTCGAACGGCAGCTTGTCCTGCGTTTCCGCGCAACTTGCATCGGGCTACCCCGAAGACTACCGCCTGCACTCTTCGGCTGGCGATTACTCGTACGCGCTGCTGGCCGAAAACAACAGCGTTCTCGACTCTTTTCCGTTCGGCGCGCCAATGGTTTTTTACGACGACTTTTCCGCGAATTCGACGGGGGGAAGTTCGGCGGAGCTGGAGGGACCTTTCGAGTTGCGCGCCAAAAGTTTAGACGGCGCGGCAGCCGTGAAGATAAGCGAGGGCAACCGCACGGTTTGCCTGCTTTCACTGGCCGCGCCTTCAGTCCCGCAAATGCAGGCGACCGCGTCGCCTTCCGCTTCACCTTCGCCCTCATCTTCCCCGCAGCCTTCACCCGCCCAGCCAACCGGCAGCAATCAAGGCTTTTTCTGGGCGGCTGTCCTGCTCGCTGCGCTGGCGGCCGGAGCGTTCATTTACTATTCGGATAAGCGCGGGCGCCGCTAGGGCTTGAATGCGCTTAAATTCGTCAGCCGCCCACGTACGATTCCACGGGCTGCCTCATGTAACAAGTGCCAGACTGATTGCTTCCGTCGGGTCCCGTGAACCAGCAAGAGTAAGGGTAGCCACCCTTCTGCAGGTAATCGCCGGCCGCAGCCGACTGCGCGGCGTAACAGTAACCCGCAAGCGCGCCCACGACGAGGCAGGCGAGCGCCACCAGAATCAAGACGCGACTGTCCTTTCCCTTCATCCGCATCGACCCCTTTTCCACGAATGCTTTGCGCCCCCGGTTTATAAAAAGCCCGCCTGTCGCCTCCAGACAGGAATCTTATATACCCCACCGTCCAAAAGATTTGGTCTACAGTGGTGTGGTGATATGGTATGAAAGGTAAAGTAAAGATGTTCAACACCGCGCGCGGTTTTGGATTCGTCACGGGCGACGACGGCAAGGACGTCTACGTGCACACCTCGGCAATCGAGGGCGGTGCGACTCTCGCGCCGGGCGACGCAGTCGAATACGAAGTCGAAGCGAGCGAACGCGGTTCCCGCGCAAAGAGCCTGAAGAAGCTTTAGGACGCTGCGTTTTTTGGCCGCAGCCAACATTTTCGGCTAGCTCCGGCTGGAATAAAATAGGATGCAGGGGGAGAGATTCGAACTCTCGAACCCCTAAGAGAACCGGTCATTGCACTGGAACCGAGGTCTACCTTTGTTTTTAAATTGTGAAATGCTGGGCACTTTGGCTGGCTATGGTTTATGTCCCGAAAATTACGGAGTTCGACTTGAATGTGGATACTGCGTATTTGACTGGCGTGATAATCGGCGACGGCCACATAAGCGGCGATTATCGTTCTTTTCCGCCGCGTGACGAAATTGATCCGAAGATTGCGATAGAAGGCGGCAATCGGGTGTTTATTTGCGATGAAGTTAAGCCACTCGTAGACAAAACAATTTTGCGGAGTTGCAATGTTACCGAGCGGGGCAGCAGGGGAATTAACCGGAACCCTACTTGGGTTCTTGCGTTCAGGAGCAAGTATTTTCACAAGTTTTTGACCGAAGACTTGGGTCTGCCTAAAGGCAAGAAAGCCGAAAAAATCTCGTTGCGCGTCATGCTGGAAAAAATAGGCGATCGTGCTGAAGTCAAGCGTGCTTTAATTGCAGGCATTTTTGACACGGACGGCGGTTTGCGGGGGAACAGCATAGGGCATTGCACGGCGAGTAAATCCTTGCGGGATGAAATGATTGACTTGCTCGCAGAAAACGATATTGCCGCAACAAGAAGCGAATGGGTGAACAAGCGGTATAACAAGAAATACTACGACTGGCGAATAAAGCGCCATGAATCAATCCGCTCTTTCTTGGAAAAAATTCCGCTTAGGAATAAAATCAGAAAAGAGCGGATTCGCCAGCGTTTTTGCGCCGCGCCTGCGGCTAAGGTTGTGTAAATGCAGGGGAAGGGAGTTTCAGCGTTTTTTAGCGCGGGTTTTTGCCCGCAGCAAAAAAGCGCATTTGAACCCTTGTACCCCTAAGGGACAGCCCCCTAAAGGCCGCGCATTTGACCAGGCTCTGCCACCCCTGCAACGCTAAGTATTCCGGCTTCAAGGGTTAAAAACGCGCGGCTGGGTTCAGCCGTACATCGGGTTGGTTTCCATGCGCTTGTAGTCCTGGTGGAGCGCCTGTATTTTTTCCATGGCGTCCTTCATCTTGGACTCGATTTGGTTGCCTTCCTTGCGGAGTTCAACCGTGTCGATGGGCACGCCGATTATTTCAGACAGCTTTTCAAGCAGCGAAGCCGCGGCCTTCGGGTCCATCGGCAGCTGGGTTTCCGCGAGAATGTTCGCGGCAGGGTAAGACTCGCTCGCGCACTCGGCGATGAGCAAGCCGCTCACGCCCTGCGTGGCGCCCTCCTTTATGAGCTCGATGCCGTTCTTCTTGAGCAACTCGGACATTTTAGGCGTGCTCGCGATTCCGTGTATTGCCGCAGTGGGCGGCTGTTGCGTGGCTATGCCCGCCAGCGAGTAAATCGCCCGCGCTTTCTTCGCCTTGGCGTAGTCTAGAATCGTCTGCGTCAATTCGTAGACCACTTCCGCGGGTATCACGAACTCGGAGAAAAGCACTATCAAGTCGTGCTTTTCGGAAGCGTAAATGCGCGCGGGCGAGACCGGCTTGTAGTCGTGAATCGCCGAGATTGGCGGGAAATGGCTTGACGCCACGTAGCCAACGAGCTTCATGTCCATCTTGCCGGACAGGTAGGCCGCGGAAAGCGTCCCTATCATGCCGATGCCCGGGAACCCCTCGATTATCACCGGGTTCTTGGTCTTGAATTTGCAGCACTCCTTGATTTCGACTTTCATGACGGGGTAACCGCGAGGCGCTTTTTTAGGCTATTGTTGCGGAGCGGACGAGCTCGAATATTGCCAGCGCGCAAGGCAGGCAGAGCGCGGCGTAGGCGATGAACTTCTTTGGCGCGCCTTCGAACGACGCGGCGAACCAGCACGCGAGCAGGGCGAAAGCCGCCAGATAAGCCTGGCTGCCCAGAGTCACCGCGTCAAGCAGCGCGCTTCGCTGCGCCGCGCTCGCCGAAGAGTAAAACAGCCCGCCGCTTGCGGCAAAGCTCCCGTTCAGGGAGTTGACCACGCTCAACAGGACCGCCAGGATAAAAGGGACGAGCGCCGCCGAGGCAATCAGGAGCGTGTACTTTTGCACGGCGAGCGAGGCGGCGTTCTCCCTGCCGAGCGCCTGCATCTGGAACGCGTCCTCGGCGACTTCCTTGAACGCGTTCGACTGGTCGCCGCCGTTCGCGTAAGCGTTAGAAAGCAGCCAGCACGCGCGCCCCAGCAACGCCGAGCCGTTCTCCCGCGCCATCAGCTCAAGAGCTCGCGGCACGCTTGCGCCCGCGTTGACGCGGCGGTTCGCCTTCGCGAACTCGTTGCTTAGCAAGCCGTAGTCGCTCGCGGCTATTGCCGCGATTGCCTTCTCGATGTTCGCGCCCTTCGGGAGGGAAGCGACTTGGAACAATGCCGAGGGCAGCGCTTCCTCGATGTCGCGGACGCGGCGTTCCGCCTGATAGCCCGCATAGGCAACGAGCGCGGCGGGGGGAACGCAGGCGGTCGCGAAGAATACCAACGCCATTTTCAGCGGCGGCAAGTCGAACAACGCGAGTTCGAGCAAAGCCAACGCAAGCGACGCGCCCGCGGCTGCCAGCACCAGCTTACGCATTGGCGTTCACCTTGGGCGCCTGCGAGCGCAAGTATTGCAGCACGATGAAATCCGCGGCTGGGAAGCCCAGCAGGTAGGCGTACAATATTTGTTCGGGAGTAAAAGTGACCTCCAAAAAAGCCGAGCCGATTATTGCGTACGCGCCGAAGAACGCGGGAATAATGCCGCCGACCGCGATGAACGCCAGGCTGGCAATGCCCTGTTTCGCCGCGTACCTCTTGAGCCGCTCGCGCTGCAGCGAAGCCGTTTCGTCCGCAAGCCTGCGCAACCCCTCGGCTTTGCCTTCCTCGAAAGCGGTCGACAGTTGCACGCACGCGCGCTTTACGACGACCGAGTCCACTCGTTCGCCCATCTGCCGCAATGCTTCGGGAAACGCTTTGCCGCGCTTGACATCCCCGAGGACGCGCTTGAATTCCACGCCGGCCAAGTCGAAGCGCGTTGCGCTTTCAACCGCGCGCTCGAACGACGCGTTCAAGCCGAGCTCCGTCGCAATCGTGCGTAACGCAGCCGACAGTCCGTCTTCCACGAGTTCGGCGCGCTCGCGCGCCTTCCAGAAGGGAAGCGAATGCAAAAGCCACAAGACCAACGCGGAAAACGCGAAGCCAACCGCAAGGGCAATCCCAATTTGCCCGGTGAACGCAAAAGCCGCCAGTATTGCTATTGCCAGCGTGAACGCGCTCGCTGCCGAAGCGAAGCCCAGCCACTCCCCCGCCCGCGTCTTGAAGCCCGCCTTGTGCAGCGCGCCCGCCGTGCGAAGGCGCGTGCGCTCGTCGAACAGCTTGGACGCGTTCCAACCGATGCTTTCCGCGGCTTCATCCAGCATTGCAATCAACCGAACAGGTACGCGTTCACCGCTTCCGCGAAGTTTGGCGCGCCACCCAGTTTTTGCAGGTGGCTGCAGCGCTTTTCAGCCTCTTTTTGCAGCGCGCTCGCGTTCATGCCATAGTTCGCCTCCAGCCTTTCGAACAGCGCGTTCCCGCCGTAGCGCCTTGTTTTTGCCAGCGCGCCTTTTGCCGCGTCGTACGCGAACAGGGGCACGGCTTCGCCGTCCTGCACGAGGTCCAGCTCGGTCACGCGCCTTGACTCGCGCTGCCGCCTGGTTTTCGCGTCGTAAACGAGCACGCGCTGCTGCACGAGAAGCAGGTCGAGCGCCTTCAAGTCCGCTGGGCGCGCGCCCAGCGCCTCGAAACGGGCCAACGCCTCGCCGCCGCTTGCCGCGTGGAATGTCGCGTAAGAGCCGCGCGCCTGTCCCGCGAGAAGCGAGTCGAAGAGCGCGGCGGTTTCGCCTTCATCGCGGACTTCCCCGATTATCACGCGGTCCGGGCGCATGCGCAGCGTGTCTTTCACGAGCTCTTTCAGCGTTATGCCCAGCTCCGCGTTCGCGACGAGGCGCACGCAGTGCTTGTGGGGAATGCTGATTTCCGGCGTCTCCTCGGTTATGATGATGCGCTCGTTCAACGGGATGAATGAGAAAAGCGCGTTCAGCGTCGTGGTCTTTCCGGACCCCGTCGAGCCCGCGATTACGAGGGAAGTGTCGCCGTAAAGCGCGAGCCACAGGAACGCGGCAGCGTCAAGCGGCAGCGTGCCGTTCGCGGCCAAGTCGGGCACTGTGAACGGCTTCTCCTTGAATTTTCGCAGCGTCAACTCCGCGCCGTTCGTGGTGAGCGGGGCGATGGACGCGTGCAGGCGGCTGCCGTTCGGCAGCACGGCGTTGAGCCGCGGGTTCTGCGCGGTGAGACGCCTGCCGAGGGGGCGCGCCATCTTGTTCGCAGTGTTGACCGCAAAATCCTTGGCGGTAACGGCGCAGTTGGTTTCAAGCCAGCCGCGCGTGCGGTGGTAAACGCGGATCGGCTGCCCTACTCCCGTGAACGCGATTTCCTCCAAGTCGTCGTCCGCGAGCAGCGCGTCGAACGGGCCGAAGCCCACCGCGTTGGCCAGCGCGGCGCGCAGCACCCGCTCGGCGGATTCCCTGCCCAGCAGTATGTTGCGTTCGGCGCAGTGTTTTTTGAGGAGGCGCTTGAGCTCGGCTGCCGCGTCTTCTTTCGCCTCGTCGTAGGCGTCAACGAGCGCGCTCAACAGCGTTTGTTCGGCTTCGTTCAGCTCCAGCGCGGGCACTTCATAGTCTGCGCGGCCCGATGCGCGCCATCCGAGGGCGTCCAAGGTTTCACCACCTGAGTGTTTCACCCGCGCGGACGCCCCTCCTGTCCGCGGTTTCTATGAGGTAGCGGGCCGGCTTCCTCGGCTCAATCCACCCCAGCCAGGGTTTCACGCGGCGCACTTCGATTACGCGCTTCCTCTCGTCCATCCAGACCGCCCAGAAAGGCGGGCAGAACAGCGAGTGAATCGCGTTCGGTCGCGTCGCCTCGCGGCCGAAGTCGAACAGCAGCGGCTTGAATTTCTTGCGGAGCATTATGCCCCGAAATTTTTGCCAGTGCGTTTCGGCTGCGGCGCAGTCGAACGCGACGCGCCTGCCTGCGTGAACCTTCACGAAACGTTTTCTTGGCGGGGGTATTAAAAGCAGTTAGAGGGACTATGTGTATCGTATGCGCGCGCTTAATTCACTCGCAATAATCCCGGACGGGAACCGCCGCTACGCCAAAAAACAAGGGTTGAATCTCGCGGAAGCCTACGCCGCGGGTTTTTCCAAAGTCGGCGATGTGCTGGACTGGTCCGGCGACGCCGGCGTGCGCTCGGTGACCTTCTGGGCGCTCAGCCTGGACAATTACAACAAGCGCACGCAAGCCGAGCTGCGCGTGCTGTTTTCGCTCATGCGCAACAAGGCGGACGAAGTGCTTTCGAGCAGGCGGTTCAACGACGAGGGCTGCCGCGTGCGCTTCTTCGGCCGCCGCGACCTGCTGCCCTCCGCGCTTGAAGAGCGCTTCGCGAAACTCGAGTGCGAAACGCAAAACAACCGGGAGCGCGAGCTGGGCATCGCAATCGCGTACAGCGGCCGCGACGAGCTGCTGCAGGCGTCCAAGAGGCTGTGCGAGGACTATGCAGCGGGCAGGCTGAAGAACGTGGACGAGCGCGCCATCGAGGAACGGCTGTATTCAACGGCCGCGCCAGACCTGGTCATCCGCACGGGCGACGCGCCCCGCTTGAGCGGGTTCCTGCCGTGGCAGGCGGCGTATTCCGAGCTGTACTTCTCGAAAGTGCTGTGGCCCGAGTTCGACGAGAAGGAATTCAAGCGCGCCGTGGACTTTTACTCGCGGGCCGAAACCCGCCTCGGCGGCTGATTATTTAAGCGCCTTCAATAATTCTGCACGCCGTTTCGCGCCGGTTTCCGCGTCCATCGCGAAGAGAAGCAAGTCGAAGATTCCGGTTTCCAGCCCGGTTTTTGCCGCGGCTTGCCCAATAACTTTTTCCAAACGCTCGTACTCTTTTTTTGTAAGCGTTTTGGCGGGTTTTGCCAACCCATATTTTTTGATGACGCTTTTCACGTGCCGGTCTATGATTGCAACATCGAAGAATCCAATGTTACGCAAAAAGTGTGAGGCTTCCTTTTGGCCCAAACCTTCGATATTTTTTACGAGCCACTCGCGCTTTTGCCCGGTGCCCCTGATTTTCAGCAGGGCGCGGCCGTCGAACTTGACGCGCGCGAGCGCGACGTAGCGCGCCTTGTTGTTGTGGAAGCGCGTTTTGCCCTTCAGCGCCGCGGCCATCCCCTTTTTGTTTCCCTTTTGGAGTAGCCCCTTGTTTTTGAGCTGGCAGACCGCGTGCTTGCACTTGAGCATGCTTGATTGGGGCGTGAGCAGGCAGAAAACGAGTTCGTCGAACATCCGCTTGCGGTTGTTCTTGAATTCCCGCCTCTTGGCGTCGAGCGTCTTGCGGTTTTCGGCCGCGAGCTTTCTGGCTTCTTGATAAAAATTCCGGCTCAAATCTTGTCCCACACCGTCCTTTTTTGCGACTTCCTTTTCTCCTCGACCGCCGCGAGCGCGTCCGACAGGACTTCGCCGCGCAATTCCTCGTCCGGCAGGTGGAACAGGAGTTCGCAGGCGATGCGCAGCGCCTTCGTGACGCTCTTGCCGTTCTCCGTGTTGAAGAGCGTCTCGAAGCCCTTGTTCGTGAAGTGGAAGCTGTACGTCTTTTCCTCTCCGTCGCCGGCGTTCACGCTCAGGTTTACGACCTTCTCGTGACCCGACTCCTTCTCGTAGAGGAAGATTTCGCCGTGCTCGACGCCGTGGTAGGCGCCGCCCTCCTGAAAAACGCGGTGGCCCAGGTCCAGGTTCCACCAAGTGAGCTTGTCGTCGCCCGCGGCCACCCAGATGGACGGCTCGAATTCGACGTTGAGGAAAGGGGTTTTCGGCTTGTCATTGTACACTTTTAGAAAGTCACCGCTTGGCGCAGGTAATTCAACACTTCGCTCGGCTGGTTTTTATTGCTTGTGCCGCGCGCCCAGCACATAGTCCATGTCGCCGAAGCGCGACAGCAGCCATTCCCCGCCCAGCACTTTTGCGGATGCAAGCAGCAGCCCGACGCGCCGCTCGCCCATCGAATCGTAAAGCCCGCGCAAACGCGCGTGCCATTTCAGCGCCGAAGCCTCGCGCCGCCATTCGCGCTCGTAAGCGGAGGGTTCGCCCCGCGCGACGCATTCCGCCAAAACGCGGCCGCACTTCGCGCCGAACACTATGCCGCCGCCCGTGGTCGCCTTAACCTGCCCCGCGGCGTCGCCCACGAGCAGCGTGTTGCCCTTGACGGTTTGCGCCCGCGCCCGCAGGGGAATCAGCGCGTTGAACTCGGTTTTTTTCTCCGCGTTCGCCAGCGTTCTCCTGACTGCCGCGTTTCCGAGAAGGCTTTTCTTCGCCTCGCTTAGCGAAGGGTGGTCCGTAGTCGCCAAGCCCACGCGCACGCGGTTGCGCGAAACGGGCACAATCCACCCGAAGAAGCCCCTGATTTTTTTCGGTTCCAGGAAAACGTCAACGAAAGCCGCGTCCTCGACTCTTGCGGAGGAATACTCCGCCTGCCAGGCGAGGGCATAAGCCGCAGCGGGGATTTTCGGAAAACCCGAGGCGCGCGCGGTGAACGAGTTCGCCCCGTCCGCGCCGACGACGTAGCGGGCCGCGAAGGTGCGCTTGCCGCAAACGATTGCATCTTTTCTGAAGCTCGTGGCGCGGCTGTTGAAAAAGAATTCCGTCCCGCTTGCCTCGCGCCTGCACTCCTCGTCGAACGCCTGCCTGTCAAGCACCAACGCAACAGTCTTCTTCGCGTCAACGGTCAAACGGGTGGAGCCGGAACGGATGTTGCATCCCCTTATTTCGTTGAGCACGGCGCCTTCGTAATCCGCGCCCGTTTCCTGAAGGCCGCGTTTCGAGACGATTCCAGTGCATCTTCCGAACTTGCCCGGCTTCGAGTGTTCTTCGAGCACCGCCGTGCGAAGCCCGCGTTCCGCCAAATTCCGGGCGGTAATGCACCCTATCGCGCCCCCGCCAACGATTGCGGCGTCGAAACCCATAACGCTTTTTAACGCGGCTGGGCTTTAAACCGTTCATGCTACAGGAAGCCGCCGGCGGCCTGCTGTTCCTCGCCGCGGGCTATTGCGCGTCGCTCGCCTTCTTCCGCAAGGGCGACCTGGTCGCGCGCGTTGCCCTTTCAATCGCTGCCGCGCTCACGGTTCCCGCTTTTTTGCTCGTAGCGCTGAACTACCTGGGGCTAAAGCTGGATGTCGTGACGGTCTACGCCGTGCTGCTCGCCTTCTGCGCGGCTTGCGTGCTTTACTCAAAATCTGCTGAGCCTAAGCGCTAGCAAGTCCCTGAACATGCGCGTTGCCGTGCCAAGCACGCCCAGCGCGCCGCCGGAAGCCGCGGGGCCGCCTTCGACTTGCCTCCACCTGATTGGCACTTGCGCGACCCTGAGGCCGGCGTTCTTGCAGGCGTAAAGGAAGTCAACGTCCCAGACGAACCCCTTCTCGGTGACTCCGGCCAAGATTGGCGCAATCGACGCGCGTTTTGCGGCCTTGAACCCGCATTGCGTGTCCTCGAAAGGCAGGCAAAACAGGAAGCGCACGAGCAGGTTGAATCCCGTTCCAATGAGGCGCCGCAGCGCGGACATCTCCGCCTTCGCGCCCCGGCAATAGCGGCAGCCGATTGCAACGTCCGAACCCCCGAGCGCGGCGAGAAGCTTGGGAATCTCGGAAGCGGGCGCAGCCGCATCCGCATCGTAAAGCAGCACTACGCGCCCGCGCGCCTTCCGCAGGCCCTCCATTACCGCCCCGCCTTTTCCCAGCCGCCTGGGGTAATGAAGCACGCGCGTTTTCGCGAATTTTCTTGCGATTGCCGCGGTCGCGTCCGTGCCGTCGTCCACCACCAGGATTTCCCAGGAGCCGCGCCGTTTCTTGAGGAACGGCTCCAGCCGGCGAAGCGTGCCGCCGATGCGCGCCGACTCGTTGTGCGTCGGGATTATCACCGAGATTTCCATGCGAACGTCCCCTTGAGTTTATCGAGCGTCTTGTTCCAATAGCCCTCGTTTTCAAGCATCGCCAGGATTTTTTCCGGGTGCGGCGCGTAGCCCCATTCTCTGACCGTAAAAATTCCCAGGTCCGCAAGGTAAGTTTTTGCGCCGTCCGACCCGAAGTTCGCCGCCAGGTGTGCCTGCAGCCCTATGCTGTAGTCTGCGTTCAGGCCGGGTAGCCCGTGCTTTTTCTGCAGTTCGCGCACGAGTTCGGTTATTTCGCGGGCGCGCGCCTCGTCCGCTTCTTCTTCAAGCTTTGGCATCGCCGCGAATACCGCGCAGCTCCCCTCCTTCCTGTAAACCCCGAAAATAGTGTCGGGGTGGAAGAGCCCCTTTTTTTTCAGGAATTCGTAAAACTGGGCGGCGAGCACGGCGCGTTCCAGCGACTTTTCTCCGGGAAAGCTCAGCTCGCGGTAGTGCTTGGTGTCGAACCCGGCCTTGATGTAGGCGTCCCTGCTCCAGTAAATGCCGGGATAGCCCTCGCTGAAACTTGACAGCCGCGACTTTTCGAACGGTTCCCCTTCCACGAATGGCTTTACGCCGCCGCTTTTATTGCCTTTTCGGGGCGGCACGCGGCAGGCTTTTATATCTTTTCATACTTTATCATACCGTAGTTACGGTGGTATGATTTTGTCCTTGGAGAGGGTAACCGTCACGCTGGACAGGGCGCTGCTCGCGCGAGCGGACGCCTGCGTCGACGGAATCCGCTTCAAGAGCAGGTCGCACGCGGTTGCCGGGCTGCTGCGCAAGGCGCTCTCGGGCGAGGGCGTCTCGAAGGCACTCGTGCTTGCGGGCGGCAGGCCGAACCCGACCGTGCTTGAGGCGACGCTGACGCGCCTGAAGGCGTTCGGCGTGGGCGAGGCGGTAATCGCGCTTTCGAAAGGCGGCGAAGCCGTGGTGGCGCGGTTCAAGGACGGCGCAGGGTCCGGCTTGAAATTGGTTTACTCGTGGGACGAGGGGCGCGGCAGCGCGCTCGCGTTGCTAAAGGCTAGGCAGCTTCTGGGCGAACAGCCGTTCCTGTTGAGTTACGCGGACGTGCTTTACCCCGCGCTGGATTTGGCGGACTTGGAGCGCTTTCACGCGCTGAACGGCGGCGCGTGCACGCTCGCTCTCGCCGGAGTTGGCGACCCGCGCAACTACGGCGTTGCGAAGCTGGAGGGCAGCCGCGTGGTCGAGTTCGCGGAAAAGCCGCGCAAGGCGGCCAGCTATCTGGTGAACGCGGGCGTGGCGGTGTGCGACCCGCGCGTCTTCTCGTTCCTGAACGAGCGGATGGCGAGCATCGAGATGGATTTGCTGCCCCTGCTGGCGCGCAAGGGCGAGCTTTACGGTTACCCCTATTCGGGAGAGTGGAAGCATACCGGCTAAACGAGGTGTCAACCATGGAAGCAATGCCTGGAGCCAAAGCGTTCAACGCGTTGAGGGATTCGGACGGTATCATACTCGCGGTCAATCCGCGCGTTTGCACGGGCGTCTTGGACGGGGTGTTCCGCGCCGCCAAGGCGAACGACGCGGTCGTGATATTCGAATTGGCGCGCACCGAGTGCAGCCTCGACGGAGGCTACACGGGGTTGACGCCCGCCGGTTTCGCGGCGATAGTGAAGCATGCCGCGGAAAAGGTCGGCTTCAGGGAGTGGGTGCTGCACGCGGACCACCTGACGGTCAAGAGCAAGTCCCGCATCGAGATGAACGATTTGAAGGCGCTGGTGGACGCGCAAATAGACGCGGGCTACACCTCGTTCGCGGTCGACGCGTCATTCCTTTACGCGGGCAACGCGCTTGACACGCGCGAGGCGCTGGAGGACAACGCGGCTGCGACCGTGGAAATTTTCGAGCACGTTTCCGAGAACGCGCCCCGCGGCTTCGGCCTTGAAGTGGAAGTGGGTGAAATCGGGAAGAAGAACGGGCAGGGTCTTGTGCTTACTTCGCCGGAGGAGGCGGTCACGTTTTTGGAAATGCTCGGCGAGCGCGGCGTGCGGCCGCACCTGCTCGCGATTGCGAACGGCTCGAGTCACGGCACGCCTTACGCGCACGGCAAGCCCGTCGAACAGCTGTCGATTGACATCCCGCTGACCCGGCGCGTGGCGCAGGCGATTCGCGGCGCGGGCTTTCCCACGCGCCTCGCACAGCACGGAATCACTGGCACGCCCCTGTCGTTCATCGAGGAACAGTTCCCGCGCGGCGACATTTTGAAGGGCAACGTGGGCACAGCGTTCATGAACCTGGTCTGGGAGTCGCTGGCCGAAAAGGAGCCCGCGCTTTACAAGCGCGTTTACGACTGGACGCTCTCGACTTACGGAAAGGAAGCGAGGGACAAGGGCGCGGAAAGCGACGCCGAAGTGTTCGGAAAATACTCGAAGCACGCCATCAGGCAGTTCAAGCCTGACGTTGAAGCGCTAAAGCCCGCGAGCGTTGCGGACATCGAGGCCCGCGCCTTCGCCGTGGCGGACGCGCATTTCAAGGCGTTCCATTCGCAGGGTTCGGCGGAAAAGGCGAGGGTGTTCAAATGAAGGCGGTCATACTCGCGGGCGGTTACGCCACGCGCCTCCAGCCGTTGAGTTCGCGTTTGCCAAAACTGCTGTTGCCCGTCGCGGGCAAGCCGGTTGCGGCTTACCTGTTCGAGATGCTCAAGGACGCGGGAGTAAAGGAGGCCGTAATTTCGCTGAACAGGCGGCAGGGCATCGTGCAAAGCGTTCTCGGCGGCGAATACGGCGGCTTGAAGGTTTCCTACGTTTTCGAGGAGTCCAAGGGGGACGAGGACAAGTTGGGCGCGGTGGGCGCGATGCGCTTCGTCGCGCAACAGGCGAAAATCACGGAGGACTGCCTCATCGTGGGCAGCGACAATTTCGTCTATGGCCTAGATTTGCGCAAGATGGTCGGCGAACACAAGAAGCGCAAACCGCACGCCACGATTGCGCTGTTCGATTTGGTGGACAAGGCGGACGTCGAGCACTTCGGCGTGGCGCTGCTGGAGGGCAGGCGCATCGCGCGCTTCCAGGAAAAGCCGCGCGTGGAGGAAGCGATAAGCAAGCTTGCGAGCACGGCGGTTTACCACGTTTCCTCGTCTTTCTTAAAGAACCTGGACAAGTTCGTCGCGGAACGCAAGGCGCAAGGCAAGAAAGCCGATAGGCTGGGCGACTTGTGGGAGTACCTAGTCAAGGACGAAGTGTTGGAGGGCTTCGCGTTCCAAGGCGTCTGGGGCGACATCGGCAGCCCCGAAACGTACATCGAGACCAACAAGTTGGCGATGAACTTCCTTACTTCCGGTGTGATTGACAAGCAAGGCGGCGCTTTCTTCGCGGGCAACCAGTTGCACGTGGCGGCAACCGCGCAAATCGGCGCGGGCGCGGTAATCAGGGGTCCCGCAATCCTAGAGGACGGCGTGCGCGTCGGCAAGGATGCGGTCATCGGGCCCTATACCCACCTGATGAAGGCCAGCGCGGTCGGCGACAATGCCGCGGTTTCGGGCAGCATCGTTTTCGAGGGCGCGGTAATCGGCGGAAAATGCCAAGTCCGCGATTCCATAATCGACCGCAACGCGATTCTCGCGGAGAATTGCCGCGTGGACGACTACTCGCTAATCGGCGAGGAGTGCGCGCTCGGCGAGGGGTGCCGCGTTTTCAGCCGCACGCGCCTGTGGCCGCGGCTCCAAATCGACCGCGAGGCGGTAGTCGAGGGAACGGTCAGGACGCGTTAAGGAAATTCACGCGAACAAGAGCGCGGGCTTGAATGGAAGCGCGCGCTTGGCCTTGTCTTCCTCGGCTTCCTCTTCCGCGACGACTTCCACTTTCACGCCCAGCTGGCTGCCGATGAATTCCGCCGCCGCCTCGATGGCGTCCAGCTCTTCCTCGCCCGCCAGCGTTTCCGCGCGCAGGCTGGCGGAGTTCTTCGCGAGGGCGTTCACGTAGGCGACCGCGTCCTTGCCTTTCTTGCGGACTTCCGGCGATTCCATCGCCTTCTTGATTAGTTCGCCGGGGTTGCGCGTCTCGCGCGCCTTGGCGTAAACGCCGCGCTTCCATTCCGCGGCAATGAAGACGCGCAGCGATTCCGGCTTCTCCTTCACCATTGAAAGTATTTTTTCGCCGTCCTCGATTACCGCCTTCACCAGCTCTTCGCCCAGCTCCGCTTCGCGGTTTTCCTTGGCTTCGTCCGCGATTGGGAACGCGGCGTTGCAGCAGAACCCTTCGCCTTCCAGCGACTCCCACGCCTCTTCCGCCGCGTGCGGGGCGAACGGGGAAAGCATCCTGCAGACGGCTGAAACGGTGGCCTTGAATCCCGGACCGCGCTCGCGCTTGCGGCGGCCGTACCACTTCAAGTCGTTGAGCGGCTCGAAGAAGCCCTGTTGGAGCGCGGTGCGGAACTTGGTTTTTTCGAACGCTTCGCGCGACTCGGCCACGTGCTTTTGCAGGCGGGATTCAATCCAGTCGTCAAGCGCGTCGCGCGGAGCTTCACAGTCCATTTCCGCGGAATTCAGGAACTTCGCAATCCACTGCTGCAGGGACAGCGCGTTCTCGCGGCGCCAGTCGGGCTCCGAGAGGCCTTCCGCGGAGTACATCAGGTTGCAGCGCGTCACGTCCGCGCCGTACTCTCCCGCGAGCTGGCTGATGGTCAAGAAATTGCCTTTGCTCTTGCTCATTTTCTCGCCTTCCACGAGGAGCATTCCGTTCACGCCGATTCCCGCGGGCCACTTGTTTTCCGGAAGGAGCGCGGTGTGGTGGAACAGGTAGAATGTCAGGTGATTGGGCACTAGTTCGTCAGCCGAGTTGCGGAAGTCGCAGGGATACCAATAGTCGAACTCGCGTTTTGCCTCGTCCAGTATTTTCGCGTCCAGATGCTTCGCCGCTTCCGCCTTTTTTTCGCCGGTGAAAATGTAATCGAAAACTTCCGGCGCGAGCTGTTCGGGCTTTATTTTGCGTTCGTGCAGCACTCCCGCAATCGTGTAGAACGCGGGATAAAGCGTCGAATCCGACAGGGTTTCGACAATCCAGTCCTTGTCCCACGGCAAATTAGTGCCCAGCCCGCTTCTCCGCGCGCACGCCTTGTCCTGCAGCCATTCGATGGTGTTCTCGAACGCCACGCGGATTTCCTCGGGATACAGCTTTAGTTTTGCGAGGCACTTGCGGACTTTCTGCTTCCACTTCTCGTCCGAGTACTTGAGGAACCACTGGTCCTTGAGTATTTTGACCAAGCACCTGTTGCCGCAGCGGCACTCGACTTCCTCATCCGTCTCGAACATGGCGTCCGCGACGCCCTTCTTCCTGAAGTCCGCCTTGAGCCTGTCCTTGCACTGGCTGACCTTGAGGCCCGCGTACTCGCCGCACGCCGCGTTCAGCACGCCTTCGTGGAACTCCTTCTTGTAAACCTCGTGCGTCGCCTCTTCCGCGCGCGGGTCGTTCTGGTTTTTCACCCCGAAGCGGTTGCACGCCTCGATTGCCGGATTTTCTCCATAGCCGGGCGTGCGGATGATTGAGATGGGCGCGATTTTCGAGCCCGCGTCCTCGAGCGCCAGGTAGTCGAGGGGGGCGTGCGAAGGCACGCTCATCACTATTCCCGTGGCGTTGCCCTCGTCAACGAAGACCGCGGAGAGAATCGGAATATTCCTGCCCGTTATTGGCGCCTTGCATTCCTTGCCGATTATTTCCGCGCCCTTGAATTCGCGCTTGATTTTCACTTCGCGGAGTTGTTCCGCCAGCTTGGCGGCCGCGGCTTTGGAGAGAATCCAGTCCTCGCCGTCCACGCTCGCCTCCACGAGGCTGCTTTCAGGGTTGACCCAGACGTTCGTCACGCCGTACACCGTTTCCGGGCGGAGCGTGCCGCAGACGATTTTCTTTCCGTCCAAATCGAATTTTATGAGGATGAACTCCTCGGGGCTCGCGCCCTCGCCTTTCAGGCGGTCGTGGTCGCCGGTCGGGGACTTGCAGGATGTGCAGTAAATCACGGGGTGCGTGCCCTTGACCACGAAGCCCATCTCCTTGAGGCGCAGGTACTGCCACTCGATGAACTTCTTGTAATCCGGGTCAATCGTCACGAACGAGCGGCGCCAATCCACGGCGAATCCCATGGCCTTGGCGGACTCTATCGTGCGCGCCTTGTAATAACCCACGATGTGCCGTGGGTCTTCGAACCGGCTTATTTCCGAGTCGGGGACCCCGCTCTCGCGCAGCACGTGAAGCTGCTTCGCATCCTTGTTCTTGACGCGCTTGGCCATTCCCACGATGGGCTCTCCCGTCGCGTGGAAGGCGAACGGGAACAACACGTTCTTCCCGTTCATGCGCTGGTAGCGGCTGAACACGTCCACGCGCGTCGCCGTGTACGCGTGCCCCAAGTGCAGGGGCCCGTTCAGGTAAGGGTACGGAAAAGTGGCGAAGAACTTGCTTCGCCCGTCCGGGTTAGACTCGTAGGCGCGCGCCTCGTTCCAAGCCGCCTGCCATTTTGCCTCGATTCCAGCGAAATCTTCAGACAACATTAACCACCGATTACTTGCCCAATGCTATGTTGCAGCCGTTTTTTAGGGGTTTTGGGCAACCGCTTTATTAGTTTGCTTCGCCGTCGGCCGTTGAAGTAAACGCCAACTTAATAAATATGCCCGCGCCTCAATAATTCACCTGTTTTTAGGGGGGGTTGAATTATCATGGAAGAACAACACGGTTCAGGCGAGCAGCACGCTCACCAACACGAATACCACGAGCAAAAGAAGGGACCGCTCGAAAAAATCCCGCTGCCCTTGCTGATTGCCGGCGTGGGAGTGCTTTGCCTCATAGCGGGCTACGCCCTCGCGGCGTTCGCAATGACGCCGGCCCAGCCGGCGCAGCCGACGGCAACCCCGACCGCGACCGCGGCAGAGTTGGCGGCAATCGAGAACAAGGCTTCCGTTTACCTGACCAGCATGGTCGCGCTGCAGGCCGGTTCGGAAGGCATCACCGTCGAGGCGACGAACGCGTCGGAATACAAGGGCATTTACGCCATGGACATCGCCGTGATGGACGGCGCCCAGGTCCTGCAAACCGGAAAAGTTTACGTTTCCAGGGACGGCTCCACGCTCATAATCGGCAACGAGTTCGACTTGGAAACGCCGCTGCCTTCGCCTTCGCCCGTGCCTTCGCCTTCACCCATACCCAAGGTCGCTAAGCCCGACGCGCAAGTCTTCGTGATGAGCTTCTGCCCGTACGGCGTCCAGGCCGAACAGGGATTGAGCCCGGTCGCGCGCATCCTGGGAGCCAACATGACCATCGAGCCGCACTTCATCATTTACGATTCGGGCTTCTGCAGCACCTACGGCATGAGCCTGGAGCAGTGCTGCTTCGCCAACACGACGCTTTGCTCGCTGCACGGCGTCAAGGAGGCGGACGAGGACGCCCGCCAGTTGTGCATCCTGCGCGACTACAACAAGACCGCGTGGTGGGACTACGTGGACTACGTGAACGCGAACTGCACCCTCGGCACGATAGAAACCTGCTGGATGCAGGCGGCGAACGCGACGAAGCTCAACGCTACCGCGATAGCGTCTTGCGCGGCGGCGGACGGCGCCAAGCTGCTCGAATCCGAGAAGACGCTCGGCGACTCGCTCGGGATAAGCAGCTCGCCCACCATCCTGCTGAACGGCATGGATTACGCGGGCGGCAGCAGCCCCGAGGGCTTCAAGAACGAGTTCTGCAACGCGTTCATCGACCCGCCGGCCGCGTGCAGCCTCACGCTCTCCGAAGCCGAAGCCTCGGCAAGCGGCTCGTGCGGATAAGCGGCCAGTTTTTTTCTTTTCTTTCTAATTTTTTTATTTGAATAATTAGCTTCAGCTGTAAACAAGAAAACTTTTTTATAATTTGGAACGCGGGGGCCGAGATTTGAACTCGGAAGAGCCGAAGCTCACTAGATCTCTCTTGCTTCTTTTCTAGTTGAGGTCTTTTCTTCCGCGAAGAAAAGAAGTCATTCGAGTCTAGCGCGATACCGGATTCTGCCACCCCCGCGCGAGTATTAGTAATGGGCGGTTGGCGAATTATTATTGTTTCGCTTTTTCAGCGCCTGAAGCCGCCGCGCCCCTCGCGGCGCGGGCCGCGGCTGAAACCGTTGCTCCCCCCGCCGCGTTCGCTCCTGCCGCGGAAGCCGCCGCCTTCCCTGCCGCGCCCGCCGTCGCGGCCCCTGAAGCCGCCTTCGCGCCTTCCGCCGCCTCCGCGTTCCTCGCGTTGTTCGGGCCTGCCCGCCCACTTGCGGCGTTCCCTGCCCTTGCATTTCGGGCAGACGCCTTCCTGCGACAATTCGGTGCGGTCGCGGCTGCAGAACGCGCGGATGACGCCCAAGTCGTCGTCGACAATCGTCAGGTAAGTGCCCAGCTCCTTTACCTCCTTGACGCGGGCCTTGATGAAGTCGCCGATTTTGAAGTAGTCGCGGAACTCGCGGGCGTAATTGTGGCTGACTTCCGAGATGCGGATGTAGCAGAACGTGCGGTTGGCGGCGTGGCTCGCGTCGGCGGGCTGGAAGCGGACGAGCGCGATCTGCTCGTAAATGTCCGCGATTATTCCGTAGACCGGGTCGCCCGTCTTGATGCCGCGCACGCTCCTGCCTTTCTTGGCGACGGAAACGCTGCGCTTGGCGGCGTCCTCGCGCTGCTCGCCGACCATGGCCGCGTAAACGCGCCCGTCCTCGTTGTAAGTGTTTTCATCCCCCGCGAGCTCTTCCTCGTAAGCGAGTTGCGTCCCGGGGTAAACCAGTTTAGCCAATGTATATCCGCCTCACAATCAGCGTTAATTACTTGCCCTTTCGGGTTTTTATTCCCCTTGTTTTTTCGGCTACCGTTGCTTTTTATTCCACGCCAGCCGAATTAAGTCCATGGTCTTGGAGTCGGTGGTGGATCCGGCGACTGCGCGCAGCAACCCGCTCAAGATCGTCGCGTTGAGCTTCATTTTCGTCACGCTCGCGGTCTTCGCCACGCTTTTCCTGAACACCCGCGAGTCCAGCATCCTGCTAGTGCTCTTCGTCGTCCTGCCTTCGGTGCCGTTCCTGCTCAAGCTGTTCAGCTTCGAGGAAGAGGATTTCGAGGCCAAGCCCGCGCGCGTTGCGGGAAGCAGGACCATCGCGCGCCACCTGCCCACCATAGTCGTCCTGCTCGCATACTTCGCGGGCATCACCGCCGCGTTCACTTTCTGGTACTTGTGGCTTCCCGCCGCGGATTCGGGCAGGCTGTTCGCCACGCAGGTCACCGAGCTGGAGAGCGTGCGCGCCAACTTCCAGGGAATGCTGGTGGACGCGCCGGCGGCGTTCAACCTGTCTGCGTTCGAGGTGCTTTTCTTCCACAACCTGCAGGTCCTGCTCATAGTCGTCGCGCTTTCCCTGTTGTACGGCGCGGGTGCCGTGTTCGTGCTCGTGTGGAACGCTTCCGTAATCGCGGTCTTCCTGGGGTCCATAGTCCAGATCGCCGTGCTGCACGACCCCGCCGGAGGGGTGCTTTCGGGCCTGGGCTACGGCGTGCTTGGAATCCTGCCGCACGGCTTTTTCGAGTTGCTCGCCTACCTGACGACCGCGCTGTCGGGCGGCATATTGAGCCAGGCGATAGTCAAGCGCATTTACTCCAAGCCCGTGTTCACGCAGATTTTTTACGACGCGATGAAATTGTTCGCGTGGGCGATAGTGTTCCTCGCCGTCGGCGCCCTCATCGAGTCCACGGGCATTCCGCCCGCCTGAACAAGCGAAATCAGTCGCTATCTTTCGTCGTCATCGCGCAGAGCGCTCGGTGGTTGTTCAAACTCATCACGCTAACGGTTTCCCCCGCACCCGTTTTTTAGGCTTCTTGTGGGCGGTTTTGTAAACCAATAATAAGCGTTCCGCGCAAAAACTTGTGGAGGGCCCGTAGCTCAGCTTGGATAGAGCGATTGCCTCCTAAGCAATAGGTCATGGGTTCGAATCCCATCGGGCTCGTTTTCAACCTCGCGGTTTTTGATTCGCAACGCTAAACCGTTTTCTTTGGCGGTGCCCTCGCCTTTCTTTTCCCAAAAGAAAGGCAAGGCGTTCCGAATCCCATCGGGCTCGCTGCCCAACCCCCCTCCAGTTGGCGGCTCGTTTTTTCCCGCGCCTTACCTCGCGTTTTTATTTGCGCGTTGAGTGGCTTTTCTCATGCGGGGGCAGTTGAGCGTCGAATTCTTCATGGTCCTGTCGCTAATCCTGGCGCTCGCCGTGATACTGTACGCGGGCACCGCGTCCCAAGTTTCCCAAGCCCGCGAGTTGGACAAGTCCGTCCTGTCGAAAGCCCTGGTGGAGGGCGTCGCGCAGGCGGCGCGCCAAACTTGGTTCGAAGGCAACGCGTCCAGCCGCTCGGTCGACGCGTTCGTCCCGTCGGGGGCGAACTGCCTTTACTTCAATTACTCTTCCCGCGAGTTGTACTGCTCCGCGCCCGCGGGGTTCGTTTCCGCGCCGGCTTACGCAGTCGTAAACGCCTCCAACTGTTCGACGCCGCTCGCCGCGGGTTGGATGCACTTCGAGGTTCACAGCGACGGCGCGCGCGTCTGGGTGAACTGTTCCGTGCGTTCCGCCGCGGCCGCTTCGGTCGTTCCGCCCGCGGAAGGCTGGGAGAGCGGGTCGCACCTGTCGCTGGAAGGCATATCCTCGCCCGTGATTTCAACGCGCGCGGCTGTTGCCGCGTTGCTGGTGAAGGACGGCGCCGTTTCCTGCGACTCCTCGGCGGTGCTCCTCGTTTCGTTCAACGGCTCGGCGCCCGTCGAGTATGCGCCCGTGTCGTGCGCGGCAGGGCGGCACGAGTTCGAGGTGGATTCGGCGGCGCGCGGCTTTTACGAAGTCGAGGCGTTGGCGGGCGGGCTTTCGGCGACCGCGTCGTTCAGTTCGGCGGGCTCGCGGCCCGTCGTGACGCCCGACTTGCCGCCGGTGGTTGCGGTTTTAATAGCGTTGCTTGCATTCGCTTGTTTGGAGAGACGGAAGAATTGGCGCGCGACTTGAGGGAACTGAAGAAGGCCGTGGTCGAGCGCGAGCAGGAAGTGGACTTGAAGGGCATAGTCAAGCGCCTGCGGCGCGGCTCTGACGAGCGCGTCAAGCACGAGCCCAGCAGCCGCGTGAGCGCAATCGCCAGCAGCCTGACGGGCGAGTCGTACGGCGAGTCGCCGGACTTCGAGAAAACCGACTTGAGCGAAATCAAGACGGGGCCCATGGCGCTG
>PFPF01000056.1:0-352 GCA_002792915.1 Candidatus Micrarchaeota archaeon CG_4_10_14_0_2_um_filter_60_11
ACGGCGAGCGGCTCTTCGAAAAAAACGGCGAGGAATGGCGCGAGTGGAACCCGAACAGGTCCAAGCTCGCCGCCGCAATCGCCAAGGGCCTTGAAACGGGAATCGCCGAAGGCGATTCCGTGCTTTACTTGGGGGCGGCAAACGGTGCAACCCCGTCATTCGTCTCGGACTTGGTGGGCGCGAAAGGCATCGTCTATTGCGTCGAATTTTCCCCGCGCGCGATGCGCGACTTGATTCGCGTCTGCGAGCAGCGCGAGAACATGGTTCCGATTCTGGCGGACGCGCGCAAGCCGCAGGATTACGCGGAAGTCAAGCGCGTGGACTGCGTTTTTGAAGATGTAGCCGACCCCGA
>PFPF01000056.1:366-2965 GCA_002792915.1 Candidatus Micrarchaeota archaeon CG_4_10_14_0_2_um_filter_60_11
TGGTTGCGAACTCGCGGTTCCTGGAAAAAGGCGGCTTGGGTCTGCTGGCGGTGAAGGCGCGCTGCGTCGACTCCGCGCAAGAGCCGCGTTTGGTGTATGAACAAGTTGAACGCGAAGTCTCGCGGGCATTCAAAATATTGCAGCGCCTGGACTTGGCGCCGTTCGAGGCGGACCACGCGTTCCTCGCGCTCGAAAAGATTTGAATGCGCGCTTCGGGGGCAATGAACGGTTTTTTATTTGCCGCGTTACTCAAGCCTAGCGGGGTTTAACTGGTGCAACGCGCAACCGCAATAGTCATAATCGCAGCCTTGTTCGCATTCCTGCCGCTGGCTTACGCCGAAGCGTCCCCGTCGCCCCCGCCAGAACCGACTCCGAGCGTTTCGCCCACGCCGACTGCAAGCCCAACGCCCAATCCGACTCCAAGCCCTTCATCCAGCGTAACGCCAAGCCCCACGGCATCGCCCAACCCAACGCCCTCGCCTTTCGCAAGCCCGACGCCAACTGTTTCGCCCAGCGCGGAGCCGAGCATTTCGCCCGAAGAGGAGGCGGACGCGTTTTCAACTCCGTTCGAAACCTGGTTCACCGCGCCCCTCGTCGAATTTTACCCCGAATTCAAGCCGATACTCGTGAAAAACATTCCCGACGACTACTTCGACTCGTGGAGCAAGTCGAGGGTAAATTTGAGCAACTACTTCGCGGACCCCCAAGGCGGCAGCCTCGCTTTCATCGCGAGCTACGACCCGGACGCGCTGGCGGTGAACATCAACGGCAGCATGGCCGAAATCGTGCCCTATCACGACTACTCGGGGAACACGACGCTTGTTTTTTACGCGGCTAACGACAAGCGCCAAACCGCAAGCAACGTTGTTTCCCTTGAAATCGTGCCCGGCAGCGAGTGGGGCAACGCGATGGCGAAAAGCGGCGAGGAACCCAACAGCGCCGCGGATACGGCGCTGATACTCATGTGGGACGGCGAAGCCGGGGCGATTCCAGGCGGCTGGGCGAGCATTTCGGGAGTGGGTTCAACCATGAATGGGCGATACTTGTATGCAAGCAATACTTACGTGGAAGCGGGCGGCGGCGCGACAACGCACACGCACACCTACACCGCGGCGAATTCGGGCTCGGGAGCCGCCTACGCGGTGCTGTCAGCCGCCGGCTCGACCTACGCCAGCAGCGCGCACACACACGAAGTTAGCGTGACTACAACTTCCGCCAACAACCTGCCGCCATACTACAACCTGACCCTGATAAAATACACGGGCGCGGGCGGCTACCCGACCACGCTCCCCGCGGGCGTAATCGCGTTCTTCAACGACACCGTGCCGAGCGGCTGGACGCAGTACGCCGCGGCTGACAACCTGCTCATTCGCGCGGCTGCGGCGCCGAACGGCGCGAGCAGCGCCGGAGGCACTCACTCGCACCCGGTCAACTATACCTTGAACGGGTCGGTTACCGGAGCAATCGCCCCGAGCGGCACGTCAACGTCCAATACCTTGTTATTATCCCACACCCACACGAACTCCACGGACACCGCGACGAACGAAACTACGAGCGTGCCGCCTTACAAGACGCTGATTTTGGGCAAGCTGAATGCCGACGCCGCATTGCCCACGGGATTGATAGGCATGTTCAACTCCACGCCTGAAGGCTACTGGATCACGGTTTCGGGAGTCGGCGAGGCGATGTACCAAAAATTCATAATGGGAAGCGACGCCTACGGCAATACAAAAGGCGCGCCAACGCACAATCACGCTGACATGACCGGGATGACGTCCACCGCGGCAGCCGGAACTGCTACGAGCACGAAAAAAGGGACCGGCGCAGCCAACTACCTGCACACCCACACGGCCGTTTCAATAACCGGATTCAGCAGCGGAGACCACACGCCGCTTTACTCCGGCGTCATCCTGGCGTATTACACCTCGGCCGCGCCGGTGATTGACGTCACGATCAACGCGTCGGACTGCGACTTCGGCACCCAATCGCCCAGAGCCGAGAACGCGAGCGCAACGACCTGCTTCCCGCTCACGGTCACGATTGGCACGAACACGAACGTGAAGACGAACCTGGCGGTCAACGGCACCACCTTGGCAGGAAGCGGAAGCCTCACGCTCGCGGTGAACAACGTGACTTACTCCAACGAGTCCACGGGCTGGAAGACGGAACTGAACGCAACGTTCAGCTACGGTTCGGATGCGGCGCACGCCGCGTACAGCAACTGGATGCAAATCGCGATTCCCGTCGGAGTGGCGACAACGCGCGACATTTGGTGGTTTATCAACGTGCCGGAATACCAAGGCAAATCCACTTACAACGGGCAGCTTTACGTGCGGGTGAGCGCCGCATGAAACAAAAGGGTTTTAAAGAGGGCAAAAGTAAGCAAGACAGCAATTAATCTTGAGGATTATAGCGTGGAGGGGAAGTTTGCGTGGACTGGAAAAAAATAGGAGCGATTTTTGGAATAATTGTGATAGCGGCTTTTTTGGCTACGCCGGGGCTGGTCAGCACCGTTTCCGCGGACACGGAAAACATCACTACCTCACAGCTGATAGTCAGCGGGGTGATTGACGTCACGATTAACGCCTCGGCTTGCGAC